>NZ_CBFIHX010000029.1:33939-34217 GCF_965662505.1 Pseudomaricurvus sp.
CAATTGCAGTGTGCGATCGAACAGGTACATTTTGGTGCCAATCTCAAAAGACTCAGTCTCTTCAGGATCGAACCGGTTGCTTTCCAGATCTGCTACGGGATTACCGGGAGTTTGACCTACTTGGCCGTTCAGGTTCAGACCACCAGCTTTGTAACCCTGGGCATAGCGACCGTAAAAGGAGGTGCTGTCCGAGAACTCAAAGTTCAAGCTGGTCGCGACGGAGATGTTGTCATCGTCGTAGTCATCACTGGTGGATCCCACAGGTGGGTGAACCTGCA
>NZ_CBFIHX010000030.1:0-33203 GCF_965662505.1 Pseudomaricurvus sp.
GGCATCAGGCTGAAAGGGACTGACCGAAAGAATTGAGTCATTTGGACTTCACCATACCTTTCGCCATCACTTCACGTATCTTGCTGGCAAAGTCTGACGGGTTGGATTGGTCTTCTTCAGTGATCACAGGCTCATCAAAGGCATGCAGCGTGTTAATGGTTGTTGCCGTGATACCCAGCAAGATCTGCTTTCCAGCGACATCAACCAGGGCAATTCGCTCACGGGTTCCCATCGGTAGAGTCGCAACGATTTTCATATGGCCACTGCCCGTCAGAGTCCCCTGTCCAACACGTTTTAATAGCCAGGCAGCAGCAAACACCAACGCCAATACAAATATTAACCCCAGAAGCACCTGAAATAGATAAGCACCCTGACTTGGCATTGACGCTGCTGCCTTACCCGCCTGAGCAACCCCTCCATCAGGGTCTGCCGCAGCCAGAGTTGAGAAGGAAATCAGGCAGCCTAGACCCGTTAATAATTTTGCGTGCAGAATCCGAAAACCTGATGGCAGACTCATTGCGACTCCATTGTGTCAGCGTAGACGTTTGATCCGTTCAGCCGGACTGATGACATCGGTCATACGTATGCCGAACTTTTCATTCACGACAACCACTTCGCCGTGAGCAATGAGAGTGCCATTCACCAGCACATCCAGAGGCTCACCGGCTAATCGATCCAGCTCGATGACCGAGCCTTGGTTAAGTTGTAGCAGATTACGAATGGTTATGGAGGTGGAACCCACCTCCATGGCAATGGTGACGGGAATATCAAGAATCACATCCAGGTCGGGGTTTTGCCCTCCCGCCATCGGTGCAGTCTCGTCCTGGAACTCATTCAGTTCCAGCTGATTCACATCCTCGTCCGCGCTGCCAGAGCCTTCCGCTTCGGCCATAGCCGCAGCCCACTCATCCGCCATGGCGTCCTGATTGACGTCACCGCCCTCTTCTAACGACTCGTCGTTCAACAGATCATCATTGCTCATTGCTATCCCCTGACCTGGCATCCAGGCTGTTGCTATTCTGAAAAACTGACCGATCAATCAATTCGTTGACTCTTAGGGCCAAATTGCCATTGGATTGACCGATTTGACTGCGAAACATCGGTACTTTGTTGGCGGTCACCACTTGATATTCACCCATCTCAATAGGCACTACATCCCCAGCTTTCATATTGACGATGTCCCGCAGGGTGATCTCCCTGCGAGCCAACTCACATTCCAGTTCGACCTGAGCCTCCATGACGTCATTGCGAAGCGCTGTGATCCAGCGATCATCACGTTCATCGGTATCGGACTGCAGGCCCGCATCCAACATTTCGCGTATTGGCTCAATCATGGAGTATGGAATCGTGATGTGCAGATCACCACCCCCACCATCCAGCTCAACATGGAAAGTACTGACAACCACCACTTCACTGGGGCTGACAATGTTCGCCATGGATGGATTGACTTCGGAATTGATGAATTCAAAGTCGATCGGCATAACCGCTTTCCAGGCTTCGGCCAAATCCACAAACGCCTGATCCAGAACCATCTGAACAACACGTAACTCGGTCGGGGTGAATTCACGCCCTTCAATTTTTGCGTGGCGGCCATCACCACCAAAAAAGTTATCTACCAGCTTGAACACCAGCTTGGCATCCAGAATCACCAGTGCCGTCCCCCGCAATGGGCGAAACTTCACCATATTTAGACTGGTAGGCACATACAGTGTATGGACGTATTCGCCAAATTTTTGAATCTGTACACCGCCGGAAGACACGTCGGCAGACCGACGGAGCAGATTAAACATGCTGATGCGGGTATACCGGGCAAAACGCTCATTAATCATTTCGAGCGTTGGCATACGGCCACGGACAATTCGATCCTGACTGGTTAAGTCATAGGATTTGACCGCACCCGGATCCTCATCACTGCTGGTATCGACATCACCGTCGTCAACACCATGGAGCAGCGCATCAATCTCGTCTTGTGAAAGTAAGTCCTGCACACACTTGTCCTGTGTTAGTTCTTTCGATTTATTGACGGTTTACCAGTCGTTTGCTCACTACTGCATAACAAACGCGGTAAACAACACTTGCTCAACCCCCGGCTTACCGGTTTCTTGCTCCAGCAGCTTTTGCACTTCTCCAAGAGACTGCTGACGCAGCAGCTCTTTGCCTTCCGGAGTTTGCAGCTCGGCGTAATCCTGGCTACTGAAAAGCATTAACAGGCCGTTTTGCAACAAGGCACTGTGCTCTTCGATATCCGCCAACACCTCTGTATCTCTCATCATCAAGCTGATTTCAGCCTGTAAAAACCGCTGCCTCCCCCGGACATTGAAACTGATAATCATGGGAGGCTTCATCGGATAATAGATCGCCGGTTTTTTGACCTCTTCCGCAGCTTCAGCCCCGTCTTCCGAAGCCTGCTCACCATCGACAAGCTCCGCGCTTTCAGGATCATCAGACAACAACCCCAAAGCCATTAAGGTTCCCCCGGCAGACAACGCCATCAACACTACGCCAATAACGATTATTATGACGATCTTTTTCTTGCTGGTGGTGGTACCCAGTTCCTCGATATCGTCGTTCTCTTCTGCCATGTCAAAAACCTGTCGTTTATTCGCGATAAACATAGAACAGCAAGAGGCATGCCATACGCATACTCTAGCCACAAGATGGCCGTATTCAAAAAAGAAAGAGTGTTAGGGCAGCGTCTTTAAGCCCGAGAGAACGCAGATAACATTACGAGACAGAGAAGATGGAACGGGTAACTAGAAACTGCCGAAAAAGCTTCAGAGTCAAATAAACCAGCTCTGAAGCTTTCTCACACAGTAGTTCGGGGATAAGGATTAAACAAGTAACTTGGGATCAGCAAAGTGAATGCTATTAAACAAACTGATCAACAAGGCCCTGGGTGTGCTTAACCACAACAGATTCTGCCGGAGCATCACCTGCGGCGAGGACATCACCGCTACCGGCTGAATACCCCTCTTGTTGCTGTCTCTGCTGCTGGAAGGATTGATCAGACACATCCACATCCACCAAATTCAGCCCTTCAGCATCAAACTTTTCTCTCAGGCGCACAGCCGTCTGATCAAGCGCCTCACGCACAACTGCATGCTGACTGGCAAAACTCACACTGGCCTGATCCTGATTCAGCGTCACTCGCACCTGAAGCTGACCCAATTCCGGCGGATCCAGCTGAATTTCGGCGGACGTCAGGTTTTTAGTGGCCATAACCGCGACTTTTTCTGCAACAGTGTTATGCCACTCAGGCTGTCCTAACTCACCTTTATTGGTGGGCACGGTAAAATGAGCTGAACTTTGGGATGCAGCGGTCGGACGCGCATCATTACGCTGAGACGCTGCCAGCAATGGATTATCCCCTGCTCCCCCTCGCGTACCCTCTCGGAATGCATCTGTCTCCCCATCAGAGCTCAAGGCCCCCAAAGCCTGCTCAACAGCTTGTGCAGCTGCCCCGCCCGAAGACGACTGAGGAGAGCCCGATCCAGTACCAGTAGTATTTGCTGAAATCGCGCTGGCTAACAACGATTGCGACGGCCCATCACTACCCGCAGTTTGAGTCGCCGTCAGACTCCCCCCATCCGTTAGTACCTGTCCGTTCGTAGCAACAGCACCGCTCGCACCATAGGCGACTCCGTATGGCATACCGTTACCAACGCCATAGCTACCCAGCGACGAGGCGCCCGCAGGAATGAATGAAGACTGAGCAGCCAAGCCACCCGCAGCCGGATCACCCTGGCCGGTAAAGGCTGCAACCGCTGCTGCAATGGATTCCAGTGAAACCTCACCGGGTTTCAATTCCACCGGGGCATCATCTACAACCTCACCCATGCCACTGTTTTGCATCAGGCTGTTAGTTTGACGCTCTGCGACATCCGCCGCTTCAGGTACATCAGTCATGACAACCATCCGCTCAGACGCCGAGACGCCGTTAGAATCAGCGTGCTGGCCATCCATTCCGTCGAGTAGAGACTCTCTTGAAGTGGTTTCGGTTGGTGATTTATCGGCCACCTCAACCTCTATTCCTTCAGCAGAATCATGAAGACCGGTGGCTTTGGTCGATTGAGCCCCTATAGATCCTGCATTGGCCTCCAGCGCTTCAGGCGGCTGGGGCTTCCCATCCACTGGCTGATCAGAGTCAGCCAACCCACCTTCCTGCTGACGTGCCTCCAATCTGGCTTGTTGTCTATCTTCTTCCAGCTTAGATTCCTGCAGGCGGGCCTCCTGCTGCCTCTTCTCTTCCAGTCTGGATTCCTGTTGACTGGAGGCTTGCAGTTTCTCCTGACGCTGCTCTTCAAGCTGCCTCTGCTCCATTCGCTTGGCTTCAGCTCGCTCGGACTCAAGCCGCTTCTGCTCCTGCACCCGATCGGACATGTCCTGAGCGGCACTCTTTTTCTCAGATGCGTCACTGAGCAAGCGCTTAAACTCTATTTGCGAATCAGAAGCTATACTCCTGGAAGACACAGTTCCAAGGGACTTAACGCTGTCTGCCCGATTGGTCCCTATCGCAAAAGACACATTGGCGGTAGTCGAACTCATGGTCACTCTCTCATCGTCACAGCGGCAAGACTTTACCGCTTTGAGGCTATTTCGTTAACGAGAGAGGGAAATGCAAGGTCGATGCCAAAGATCATCAAACCGTGGTCTTTGGCTCATAGAATGGGGCTCATAGAATGGGGCTTATTCAATAGGGCTTTTGAATACATCGACGAGGCTAGACAGCCCTGAGAGAGACTAGACAGCCCTGAGAGCGGAAGTCACACGCTGAAACTCGGCTTCAATTCTCTCGAGAGTACTCGCAAGGTCTTCAGTTTGTTGCTGTTTAGCTTTTGTTTCCACATGGAAACACAGTTCGGACATAGTCGTAGCCCCAAGATTACCACTACTGCCTTTCAAGCTGTGGGCAGTCTGCCTCAGAGCATCGGCATCACCGGCAGCCAGTTGTTCACACAATTCGGGGATACGTACCTGACAATCGTCAAGAAAGGTAGTAACGAGCTCCTGAAAGTCCTCACCCATAACTTCCTTCAGCATAACAATGGTTTCTGTATCAATTACTTCGCTCATGATCACTCCTTCTAAAACGGCTCTAAGCCTTATTGTTATTTTAAATGTCCGGTTTTGTTATTCTAATCGTCTGAGAATGTTATTTTAATTGCCCGAACTTCGTTATTTTAATCATCTGAACTCCAGTGGAATGTGACTTCAACCTGATTTCCGAGATCATTGTAAGAAAGTGAATCACAGAGGGAGCGAAGAAGCGGTATTCCACGACCGCTGTATTCTTTTGACTCTAACGTGTTGTTGATATTTTCTTCGTGCTCAAAACCAGAACCGGAATCCTGCACCCGAATACTCAGTACACCCCCGTCGTCCTGTAACTGATGCTCAAGATCGAACCGAATAAACCCCTCTTGCAAGACCTCTACCCTTTTCACTCGCTCCAGATAATAGTGTTCAAATCCTTCCGGTGTCGCTTTCCAGGCAGATGGTAACGCTAATATGCCATGCTCTAAGGCATTGGAATAAAGTTCTGCCAAGATGGTATACAGCGTTCCACTATGTGTCCTCAAACCCGGCACTTCGACCAGGATATTCAGCAACAGAGGTAGAGGATCAAACATCCTCAGGGTTGAGGGTTTCAGCTCCAGACCGAGAGACCACTCAAGTAGCCCTCCGTAGCGATGGCGGGTCGCCTCATAGGGTTGCTTCAGTGCACGATCCGGATGATCCATTGTCAACTCAATCAATGAGAGATCATCGTCACGCTCCCCTTCTGCGTACTCATGCACAGCACTCAGAACTTTCTCAAAAATCCCGTCCTCTTCGGAACCTGAAGTTTTGTCTGAACCTGAGCCCGGATCGTTCTGAGCATGCTCTGTAAACAATTGCATCAACCGCTCTTCACCAAACATCTCACCCTGTCGATTACGGGATTCAATGATGCCATCAGACCACATATAGAGACGATCTCCCGGGGCCATCTCCAGACGCACACAGTCGTCTTTGAACGCTATATCATCAAGGACTCCCAACGGTAGATGGGTAGAGCGGATGGTATCCACCACACCGGTATCGGCACGATAGAGATAACATTCCGGCAAACCACCATTCCAGACTTTCACTGTGCCCTTGGCAAAATTCATGTCAACAATAGTGGCGCAGCAAAACACCCCCACCGGAAGGATTTGTTTTAACTTGAGGTTAATCTCCCGCAACACATCAACAAGGTTGAACCCCTTTTGAACCATGCCATAAAAAATGGACGCCAGAGGCATAGCGCCAATTGCAGCGGGTAGACCGTGTCCGGTAAAGTCTCCCAGTAACACCATCATGCTACCGGATGGCCGGACGGCTGCGACAATCACATCTCCGTTGAAAACCGCCAGAGGGGATAAAAAATACTTAACATTGGGCGCATCCATACAGCCTGTATGGGCAATGTTATCGAAAACTTGTTTGGCAACCACCTGCTCTTGGACGAGGTGCTGGTTGTGAGAGGAAATCTGATCCCGCTGCTCCTGCATCACACGGTGCATCACACGCATACGGGAAAATGCTTTGATTTTGGCCTGCAGAATCACCCGATTGTAAGGCTTGGATAAAAAGTCATCGCCACCGGCATCGAGACATTTTACCAGAGATTTGGTGTCGGTTAGTGAGGTAAGAAAGATGATGGGAACCATTTCCTCACCCGCCAGGGCTTTAATTTGGCGGGCGGCCCCAAAACCGTCGAGACGGGGCATCATGGCATCCAGTAAAATCAGATCTGGCCTGTGCTCCTGATAGGCATCCACCGCTTCCTGGCCATCACAGACGCTGATAACACGATGGCCTTCTTTTTTGACGATGGTCTCCAGAATTAGACGGTCAGAGTCCGTATCATCAGCGATCAGTATGGTTTGTTTTCCGGGCACGGGCATTTGTTTTCCGGGTACAGGCCCATTGTTTTATGAGTACAGGCCTTAATTTTATGAGTTCGGCCTGACAGCCACCTTTTACTGGATATTAAAAAGCTGCTCAAAGTTGGAAATCATCAGGATTTTTTTAACGTCGGAGCTACAGTTTACAATCTCAATTTCAGCATCATTACCGCTGGCATGATCACGTAATAACAGCAACATGCCCAAAGCAGAACTGTCCAGATAAGTTGCTTCAGCCAAATCTACCAGATAGCGGGAAGGCTGATTAGTCAGGGACTCATAGCTGCCTCTAAATTCCTGATGCGCACTAAAATCAAAACGCCCCTGGATAGATATTCTCAACTCCTGTCCATCCTCAGATACGCGAGATTGAATACCCATAGTTTTTTCTAATTCCTCTTTCGGCGGTGGCACGACCCTTCCGTAACACCACATTCAACCTTGTCATATAGATTAATGTAATATCGGTTAAGGTAACTGCTGAACTTCTGTAATACTAGACTAATATTAAACCCCTTACCGAATCCAGCATTATCCTGCTATTCGCATCATAATTTGAGCTTGGGAACACAATACAGCGGGAAGAAAATGGCGCCGGCGTGTGATAACAAGTGACAAACCCTGCGCTGGGTCTGGCATACGGGGAATGATGAATAAAAATACAGTGCTTGCTTAGCGTGAGCGCCTCAGAAAGACAGAAGAAAGTTCATCCAACTCCTTCTGCAGCTGTTTATCCGCTAACAGACTTTCATCCTGTTTGATCTTTTCGATCAGTTGCTCAATATTTCGGCGGCGTTGATAGCACTCCTGCCAATTCTGCAAACACTTGTCTTCATTTTGCCGAAGTTTCTCAATTTGGCCAGCCTGTGTCTGACAAACAAAACTCAGCTGTTCAAGAAACCGCCGGTCGTTGATCATACTGTAGGCGCTCTGCCCGCTCTTCGGTTGATTTAAAGACTGGATATAACCCTGCTGGTACTCTTCAACCTGCTGCAACTGTTGCTGGGCCTGCTCGACCTGACGACGGCTTTGCTCTAACTGACTGGCTGCGCCTTCCTCTGTACGGACTGCCAGTTGTAATACAGTGAGCATCCTTTGCGATCGCTTGATTGCCATGCTTTACCCTTAGTACAACTTTTTACAATTACAACCATTTACCATCGCGCCAGTTAGACGCGTTTGTTTTAAGCTGCACCGGACATAACGGGAGCCATCAACACCTGTAATTGCTCGCATGCCTCTTCAAACATCACCGAATTCCCAAGATCCTGCCGCACAAACTGCTTCATATGTGGACTGCGCTCAATAGCACGGTCAATAGCCGGGTCTGTACCGGTCCGGTAGGCTCCGATGTTGATGAGATCTTTATTCTCCTGATACAGCGATTGCGTTTGCTTGAAGAGCTGCATTTTCTGCAGGTGCTCTTTCGGAACAATATTCGGCATCGCCCGACTGATGGAGGCCTCTACATCAATCGCGGGATAGGTCCCCTCTTCCGCCAAGCGCCTTGAAAGCACGATATGACCGTCGAGAATGGCCCTCGCTGCGTCGGCGATCGGATCCTGAAGATCATCCCCCTCCGTCAAAACGGTGTAAAAAGCGGTAATGGAGCCTTCACCTTCAGCAGCATTACCGGCTCTCTCTACCAGTTGCGGTATCTTGGCAAACACAGAAGGTGGATAACCCTTGGTGGCTGGCGGCTCACCGATGGCCAGCGATATTTCCCGCTGTGCCTGTGCGTAACGGGTCAGTGAGTCCATTAACAGCAACACATTCTTGCCCTGATCTCGATAGTATTCAGCGATCCGGGTACACAACTGAGAAGCTCTTAAACGCATCAACGGTGCGTCATCTGCCGGCGAAGCTACGACTACCGAGCGGCTGAGGCCTTCTTCTCCCAACGTGTGATCAATAAACTCTTTAACCTCGCGGCCCCGCTCACCAATCAGACCCACAACAACCACATCAGCCGTGGTAAAACGGGTCATCATTCCGAGCAGCATACTTTTACCCACGCCACTGCCCGCAAACAATCCCAGCCGCTGCCCACGGCCAACCGTGAGCAAAGCATTAATTGCACGAATGCCCACATCCAAAGGTTCACTGATCGGGTGGCGGTGTAACGGGTTGATGGTGTGAGGCGCAAAGTCCAGAAAATCATCACCCTGCCAAAGTGCCTTGCCATCGAGAGGTTGACCCAGGCCATTAATGACACGACCCAATAATTGAGACCCAATGCGTATACCGTTATTGGCTCCCAGAGGCCTGACAATAGCACCTGGCTGTACGCCTTCTACGTGTTGAATCGGCATGAGGTAAACTTTATTACCGGAAAAGCCGACCACCTCCGCTTCAATACGACGCCCGTCACCGGTAACGACTTCGCACTGATGACCCACGGATATATTCAACCCCACAGCTTCCAGAGTCATTCCCACCAGACGAACCAGCCGCCCTTCGGCCTGAGGAGTAAACTCAAAGGTCCTTTGAGGCCGATAACCTTTCAGCTTTTCGAGCAGGCTCACAGAGGGTTCTCCGATGTGGGTTCATTGGAGGATGGCTGACTGTTGGCTAAGGGCTGATTATTGGCTGAGGGCTCGTTATCGGCCGAGGGCTGACTATTGGCTGAGGGCTCTTTATCGGTTGAGGGCTCAAACTCTGCCCCGAACGTTTCGGGCGTATCCATTACGGATTGGTGTACTTCAGGTTCAAATACTTCAGGCTCGGATGGCACCGCCTCTTCAGTGTCGGAACTCACTAATTGCTTGTCCAGAAACTGGGAGAACATGGCCTTCATTCGGGATTCGACACTGAAATCGATCAGGCTTTCTGCACTTTCAATGCGACAGCCGCCCGGCTGCATGTCGCCATCTCCGCGGAATAGCCAAGGTTTCTCATGATCCTGCGCGTAGGTTTCGACCAGAGCCAGATCATCGGGATTCAATATGACCTTGATCGATTCTGCGCCGACCGGAAGGGCCTGAACTGCGCGCTGCACAACGGAGAGAATGTGTGAGGAATCCTGAACGAGCTCACGCTCAATGACCTGTTCGGTCAGAGTCGTGACATAACTCAGCAATAGCTGCTGCAACTGATCTTCCTGTTGCTGTATCGGCTCAACCAAGGCCTCCGCAACCTGCAGCAGCTGGCTTACCTGCGTGGTCAGTTTTTCTCTGATTTCTTCCTGAGCCTGGGCCAACCCATCTTCGTAGCCCTGTTTTTTACCTTCGGCAATACCTTTGACGACACCTTCACCGTAACCGAGATCGAAACCTTCTTTCTCTGCGGCGTCCGCCATGTCCTGCAACTGATCGGCGGTTAAGGGTGCATAGGACAGCGCCTCATCGCCCACATCCTCGATCAACTCTCCATGAGCCTGAGAAGTGCCGTTCGCCTGAGAAGCTGATTGGGATTGTCTTTCACGCTCGTGCTGAGCCTTTCTTTCAGCTTCAAGCTTCTGTCGTTTTTTGGTTTCCGCCGACAGAATATTGGCTCCTCTGCCGACTTCCGGCAGGTTCCAGCTGTTGCAGTTCTGCAGGTCTTCGGAGGCAATAAGATTTGGGAGTTTAGCGATCATAACTCAACCGTTACCTGATCTATGGAGCGTTGAAAAAGTAAAGCGTGGTTCGTATCACACCATCTGCTCACCACTGCCTCCCAACATGATCTCACCCGCATCCGCCATGCGGCGGGCAATAACCAGAATTTCTTTCTGCGCACCTTCAACTTCTGACAGTTTCACCGGACCTTTCGCTTCCAGATCGTCTTTCAACAGCTCAGCAGCACGCTTGGACATATTCTTGAAGATCTTGTCCTGTAAATTGTCGTCAGCGCCCTTGAGGGCAACAATCAATATATCGGACGACACTTCGCGCAACAGCGCCTGAATACCGCGATCATCCACGTCCCTAAGGTTGTCGAATACAAACATCAGATCCTGGATCTGATTACCCATATCCTCGTCCACATCTTTGATGGAATCCATCAGGTCCGCTTCGATGACACTTTCAAGGTGGTTCATGATCTCAGCAGCCACCTTATAACCGCCCATCGCTTTGGTTTGTGAAGCGGCGTTGCCAGAGAATTGCTTCTCAAGAATATCATTGAGTTCCTGCAGGGCTCCGGGCTGTACAGTATCGAGCGCGGCAACTCGCATCATAATGTCGAGGCGAACCTTCTCGGTAAAATACGCCAGAATTTCGGCAGATTGATCAGGATCGAGATACGCAATCACAATCGCCTGAATCTGCGGATGCTCATTGCGAATGATGTCTGCGACAGAGCGGGCTTCCATCCACTTCAATGTATCGAGACCGGTGGTATTGCCCCCCAGCAAGATACGATCAACCAAACCATTAGCCTTGTCTTCACCCAGCGCGGTTACCAGCATATTACGGATGTAGCTATCGGCGCCCATGCCAAGGCCTGTCAGGGTTCCGACCTCGTCCAGAAAACCACCTAAAACCGCTTCAACAGTACTCTGCTGAACATTCGACAGCTGCGACATGGCCGTCCCCAGACGCTGAACCTCTTTGGGACCCATGTGCTTGAGGATCTCGGCTGCATCGCCTTCGCCCATACTCATGAGCAAAATTGCAGCCTGCTCGACCTTGGAGATTTTCAAGGCTGGAAAAGCATTGCCTTGTTCTGACGGTACACCTTGCGCTTCACTCATATTCAGACACTACCCTTCTTCATTGACCCAGCGCTTAATCACTTGCGCCACACGACCGGGATCTTCTGCAACCAAGCCTTTAATGGCGTTCAACTGCTGTTCGTAGCTTTCTTCCGGACTTGGCAGGGCCAAGGCCTCTCCGCCAGTCAGGGTTACGGTTTCATCGGATAACCCCTCAAAATTATTCAATCCGGAGGATTCCAGTGCTGCCAGCTCTTTGGCCCGCTCATCCTCTTTTGACTTCGATCCTGAACTGGACAGACTCTTCAATACGGGTCTGAGTAATCCGAGAACCAGCGCGACAATAATCAACAAACCCACAATTTGCTTTGCCAGAGACGCAAACCAGGCCTGCTCCCAAAAAGGAACGTCCTGAATGGTGATTTCTTCCTGCGCAACAAAAGGTGAATTCAGGACATTGACACTGTCGCCTCGTACCTCAGAATAACCTACGGCGTTACGCACAATGGTCGACAGGCGATCCAGTTCTTGATCGCTCCAGGGTTCCCGAACCTGATCGCCCGTAGCCGGATCTATCGTGACTCGATCGTCAACCACAACCGCAACGGTGAGGCGACTCAGACTGCCTTTCTGATGCTTAGTGTAGCTGACGGTGCGATCAAGTTCGTAATTACGTGTGGCTTCTTTGCGGGTATTTTTTAGTCGCTCTGCAGCCTGAATATCCTGAGCATCCATCGCCACTTCCGGTGCGTCACCATCCAAAGGCGGTTGATTGGTCAAAGCGCCGGGAATTCCAGCAACTCGGTTGTTGCCACCATTAGACTCTTCCAGCGTTTGTTCACTGCGAACCGCCGGCACTTCAGGATTGAACGTCTCGTTAGCCTGCTCAACCTCGGTAAAATCAATATCGGCACTGACTTCAGCCCTGAAGTTCCCCGAACCAATAATCGGCTCCAAAATGCTGTTGATACGCTGAACAATATCCCCCTCAATTTTGCGGCTGTAATCACGCTGCTTGCCGGCGGCAATCATGGACTGATCTTCCTCACCCAGAGAAAGCAGATTACCCTTTTGATCTACTACTGTGACGTTTTCCATGGTCAGCTCAGGAATGCTGGACGCCACCAGATTGGAAATCGCTTTGACCTGCTCCGGCTTGATCCCACGGCCAGGATAGAGCTCTACAAATACGGAAGCCGAAGGTCGTCTTGGATCGCGGACAAATACCGAACGTTTTGGTATCGCCAAGTGAACACGGGCATTGCGGACAGAGTTGATGCTGACAATGGTGCGAGCCAACTCACACTCAAGACTGCGGTGATAACGGGCGCCCTCCATAAACTGACTGGTTCCGAGAGGCTGCTCTTTATCCAGCAACTCAAAACCCACCGATTGATCTCCTGGAACACCGGCCGCAGCCAGTTTTAAGCGAGCCTTGTGAATGTCCGCATCCGCGACCAGCAGCACACCGCTGACATCGTCCATTTTGAACTTGATGTCGTTGCTTTCGAGAATCTGAATAACTTCAGAGGAGTCCAGATGATCCAGACTGCCGTACAGAGGACGATAATCTTCACCCTGAGTCCATAGCACAACAGCAAAGCCAATAGCCACACTGGCTGCCAAGGCCACCATAAGACCCGCCTGCCGAATCAGGTTCAGATTATTGAACCCTTCGATCAGATCGTTGGTCGATGTAGTCTGAGCGCCCGAGGACAGCTCAGTATCTGTGGTATCTGCGGTAGTCATGGACGAGGCCTGATTTCCTTTTAAGAAATGAGTAACTGCTAAGAGCAGAAAACACTAATACCTTACTGCTTAACTTCTTAACTTCTTAAGTCTACGGTTACACCGGCATATTCATGACGTCGCGGTAAGCATCAATCAACTTATTGCGCACTTGGACCATAGATTGAAACGACACGCTGGCTTTCTGAGACGCCACCATGACATCGGTAATATCCACATTCGGATCGCCGAGTTCATAAGCCTGGGCAGTACTGCTGGAGGCCTGCTGAACGCTGTTCACTTTATTGACGGCCTGATCCAGCATTTGCCCAAAGGAAGGAACATCCTGAGCCTTTGAGACATTCAGCCCCTGCCCCGCCAAACCGGCAACGTCTTTCGCAGCCAGGTTTTCGGGCCGCTGAAAGGCCTGAGCCTGGGTTTTCATTGATCGCATTTCGACCAGAAGACGATTGATATCCACTCGATCTGTCATGATATGTTTCTACGACCTCGCTTTGGGTTGATCCCTGCCTGCCGATTTCTTTAACGCAGGTTTTCGCTGTTCAATGTTGACGCTGTTCAAGCAGTGACAAATCTTTGGCAGTTTGCCCTGAGAAACAGCTCTTTTCTTGATAACTGCACAAAGCAGGCCAACATTTGCCGCAGGCAGTCTATTGCCGCTTTTTCTCCCAGACGCCTAGCCTCGGGAGCCTCACGGCTATTGCCCTTACCCGCCCCCTGACGCCACCTGAATGTCAACGCCATCAATCCGTCACACATATTTCATCAAATGATCACGTTGAAAGCTTGACCCCTGCAAACAAATCGGTATATTTTTCACCCAGACCTAAACAATAAACTATTAAAAAACCACCAAGCCAACGGTATCGACACGGAGGAATATCGATATGAGCAGTGAGGTCTTAAGCACCAGTAAATCTAGTAAATCCACCGCCAAGAGCAGACGCAAAGCCAGCTCACAGTCACAGGCTGAAACTTTGGACGCACGGCGTAAACTCGAGGAGCGCTTAGAAGATATGAGACTCAAAAAGGAAACCATTGAGTTCGACTTCGACTTCGCCTAGCAGTGCAGAAGCTTTTCAATTCAGAGCCTGGTCTCCAGACGGAGATCACAAGCTTTCAAACAAAAAAGGCCGAATCTCGCGATTCGGCCTTTTTTGTTGTATTTTATTGGCTATTTCACAACCCTGCTCAGGCACCCTGTGCCAGGCCAATATCCAACCCCAATTCTTTAAGGCGGGCTATCTTGTACCTTAAAGTTCTTGGGCTGATCCCCAAGCGCTCCGCGGTGTTCTTTTTACTGCCCCGCTCCTGCTTCAGAGTGCTGACAATAATTTCAAACTCACGCTGTTTCAGATCATCCCCCAATACACCGGCCTCGTCCGCACCTGCCTCAGCTTGAACTGATTCCTGCATAAACGGCGCCGCGACAGAAGACGCACAAGGCATGGTATCCAAAGGTTGAGCAGTCAAATTGTCGGCACGGCCACTGACCCCGCCATCAGCAATCCCACTAACCATTGTGGTTGCATTTTGCGACCAGTCCGAGGCTGCCATAAGACTTGGTTTTTCACTGTACTGTTCGGTTTGGATCAAACCAAGGTCATGAGCCGAGATGGTAGCACCAGGCTGCAAAATCAACGCTCGCTGCATAACATTATCCAGCTCTCGTACGTTACCCGGCCAAGGGTATTGCTGCAGTACCTGACGCGCCTGATCATCCAGCCGCACCCCCTTGCGATACTGTTTACCGGCGTGTTTGGACAACAGGCTTTCAGCCAACGGCAGAATGTCAGCAGGGCGATCACGCAAAGGCGCCCACTGCAAAGGCAACACACTCAATCGGAAGTACAAATCCTCACGAAACTTACCCTCTGATACCGTTCGACGCATATCACGGTTGGAGGTCGCAATAACCCGAACATCAAGCTTAATGGTTTTACGTCCGCCCAGCCTCTCAACTTCTTTTTCCTGCAGGACACGCAACAGTTTGGCTTGTAACCCCAACTCCATTTCGGAGATTTCATCCAGCAACAAGGTACCACCATTGGCCTGTTCAAACTTACCTGGCGCACTGTTGTAGGCGCCGGTAAATGCGCCCTTCTCATGACCGAACAGCATAGCTTCCAGCATGTTTTCAGGAATCGCGGCACAATTAATCGCCACGAAAGGCTTGTCAGCCCGCGGTGAATGCGCGTGAACAAATCGAGCTAACACCTCTTTACCGGTACCCGACTCACCGATAATCAACGCCGTAGAATCTGACTCAGCCACCCGTTTCGCCAGTTGTAACAACTGCTGACTGGAGGGATCCTGTGCGATAGGTGCATCATCACCAGGCTTTAGTGATTCACCCGTATAGCGAGCAACGGTCTCCACCAGAACCTGCGGAGCGAATGGTTTAACCAGATAATCAACCGCGCCTTCACGCATGGCATCCACTGAACGATTGATACTGCCGTAAGCGGTATTCAATATAACCGGCAAATGTGGATACGTTGCTTTAATCTCTTTGAGCAGCTGATGGCCATCCATCCCCCCCATATTAACATCAGAGATAACACACTGGACGTCGGCTTGTTGACTCAAAACCACCAGAGCCGCTTCGCCGCTATCGGCTGTGAGTACGTTATATCCTGCCAATTGCAGAGTATCTTCTACCGCTTCACGCAGATCCAAATCATCCTCTACGATTAAAATCGTGATAGAAGCGTTGGCTAACATCTTTTTAGGGGTTCTACAGGCCTGAGTCATACCATTTCCCATTTTATGTTCGGATTACTGTTCTTTATTAAGGTGTACGTTATCTGTAGAGCGTCAATACGCAGCACGGCTAAACTGAGTAAACTCCGCCAGCGGGAGAAAGACTCGCGCGCAAGTTCCTTTGCCTGGTTCTGAGTGCAGAGTGAACTTCCCACCGTGACGACTGGCCACCGTATCCACAACTGACAAGCCCAGTCCGGTGCCCTGTGCTTTGGTGGTCACGAAGACATCTTTCACTGACTGCAGTAACTCTGCATTAATGCCCGGTCCGTTATCTGTGACGGACAAACACACATCCCCCTGCTCAGTCAGTGTCATCGTCAGCGCTACCTGAACTCCAGCGCCTCCGGCTTGTACCGCGTTATTGATCAAATTCAGCATGGCGCCAATCAAAGCGTCTTTATGACATCGCAACAAGTGCGTCGGGCACTCGTTAATCCACTGGCACTCCACCTTGTGCGCAGCCAACAGGACTTCGGTTTCCTCTTCAATCCCCTGCTGCAATTCTGCACAGGTGATTTCATCATTTAACGGCATATCGCCTTTCACAAACACCAGCATATCCTGCACCTGGCGCTCCATATGATTGAGGCGTTTGAGCAGTTTTTCCGAAAAGTTTTGTTGTTTTTCTTTTGATAACTCACCACCACAGAGATGCCCTGCATACAGCATGGCGGCTGATAACGGAGTACGTATTTGATGAGCCAGAGCAGATACCATGCGTCCTAGGGCCGAGAGACGTTCGTGGCGACTTAGCTCGCTTTGTAAGCGACGGGTTTCGGTGTGATCCGTCAGCAGGATAATCTGACCATCTTCTGCCAGTGATCGGGTTGCCAGACTGACACGGCGACCGTCTTTAGTGGATACCTCATGGCCATCATCATCCTGCGGAGAGAAACTGCGACGAATAACATCCAGCCAACGCAATCCCTCCAGTGGTTCACCTAACATTTCTTTGGCAGCGGGATTGGCTTCCGTGATTAAACCGCGGGAATCCAGAACAATGACTCCACCAGGCAAGACGTTCAGCAGGCTTTCCAGACGCTCCGCAATATTTTCTTTTTCGGCCAGCTCTTCCATACGCTTGGCAGAAACCGTGTTCAGTTCGGCCGTCAAATCCGCGACGCGTGTTTCAAGATGTTGATAGGAGTCAGATAACTGTTGCGACATTTGGTTGAACATCTCAAATGCCGCTCTCAGGTCCTCTTTCCCGGCATCTGCAGGCAAGGAATTCGTCAGCGTACTACTAGGTAACTCAGCACCGGCCACGGACAACGCCGTATCCTCTAGCGAGGAAGCGCTGTGCAAAGGGGCTTCAGAAAGGTCCGACACCTCTGGCAGTACATTGGTACTTGGCTGCTCAGCAACCCGTACGGCATGACTCATGGTTTACTCCTGATCCATATTCAACCAAGCGTCAAAGTCTTAACGCTTTAGCTTTTCTGACAGGGATATTGCAAACGCAATGCCAAGTTATTGATCAATCGGAGAAATCAGCTTTTGCGCTGACAGAAAACAAAAAAAGCCGCAGGGGCTGTATGCGACCTGCGGCTTTGGAATGAGAGAAATGCAACGTTATGAGGAACAGTAAATAAATGGGTATATAGACTTAACTTCCAAAACTAGCCACGCTGCAATTCGTACTTGCGCATTTTCTCTACCAATGTCGTGCGTCTGATAGAGAGTCGTTCTGCAGCTCTGGCCACAACACCACCACAATCATCCAACGCTTGCTGAATCAGGTTGCGCTCCAGACTTGTTAGATATTCTTTTAAGTCAATTCCCTGATCTGGCAGCAAGGTGGTATCACTCATACTGACTACCGTTGGCTGTGTCGCCCCGCTGGCTTCGGCCAACACCTGGAACTCTTCTTCGTCCAGCATATCCACATGCCGGTATTTCGGCGGCAAGTTTTGCACACCAATTACACCGTAGGGATGCATGATAGCCATACGCTCCACCAGGTTTGCCAATTCACGTACATTACCCGACCACTCGTGCTGACAAATCGACATAATCGCCGCCGAATTGAAACGAATGGAGCCTCTGTTCTCACTTTCGAGCCGTGAGACCAACTCGCTCAACAGCAAGGGAATATCTTCGGCACGTTCTCTCAAGGAGGGCATTTCAATGGGGAATACATTGAGGCGGTAATAAAGGTCTTCGCGAAAAGTCCCTTCGATAATCATTTCTTCAAGATTTCTATGAGTCGCCGCGATCACACGGACATTCACAGGTTGGGATTTATTTGCGCCGACACGCTCAAAACAGCGCTCTTGCAGAACACGCAGAATTTTAACCTGCATGTTTAACGGCATATCACCGATTTCATCTAAAAATAGAGTGCCGCCTTCAGCCATTTCAAAGCGACCAGCACGGGCATTGATCGCCCCGGTAAATGCGCCCTTCTCATGACCGAACAACTCGCTTTCCAGAAGTTCAGCGGGAATGGCACCGCAGTTTACCGGGACAAAAGGTGCATCACGACGATCTGAATGGTAATGCAGATTACGGGCAACCACCTCTTTACCCGTACCAGACTCACCGGTAATAAGTACCGTCACATCTTTATTGGCAACCTGGGTCATCATTTCACGAACAGCCTGAATCTCCCGACTGGTACCGACGAGACTGCGAAAAAGATGACTGGGACGACCGCCCTTATTGCGGAGACTGAACTCTTGTGCTTCGCGGTAACGCTGGGCGCGATGGATCGTGTCCAGCAGCTTGTTATAGCCTGGTGGTACATCCAAAGTCCCGATAATCATGTGCTTAAGATAAGGATCGGCATCTTCAGGTAAGGACTGCTTTTCTCCAAAAAGAATCACAGGCACCAAAGGATTCCAGTCGCGAATAGCTTCCAGGCGTTTATCAAGAGGCACCTGATTACAACTATCACCAAGGATCATGGCAAGATAATCAGCATTCGGGGTGTCCGAATCGGCTTTAGCGTGCTGCTCAGCAATTTCAAGCCAAACCTTAAAGCCAGCCTCAACAGTTGGCTCACCCAGAAAATCCAAAACAACCTTAAGGTTGTGCCGACGTTGCACGTCATCGTCAACGAGAAGTACTTTTAGTTCGCGCCACATAGCGTAATACCTTTTACAACGGCGAATATAGCTTCGTTATATGACTCTGTTTTCGGTCATGATTTTTTGTATGCTAAAAATTTGACACCTTCTCAAAAGGGATATTTATGCGACATCCCGCACAAAATATATGTGACACACGTCACAAAGGTCAAATTTATGACGTTATAGTATAGAAAGCCCTTGCATAAGAAAAGCTCACCGTTAGACCTAAACGCTATATTTTTTTTAGACTCTATGTCACAAAACAGAGAAACGCGGTTTTTTCAGCTTTTCGCGACAATCTCAGTAAAGTTTTACTAACAACAAATAGACAAACAAAAGGATCATCATCCTTAAAATGGATTTTTACTAGAAAATAATGGCGCCGAATACTTCAATAAAAGGATGGACATCCAGTCAGAAATCTGCCGAATGCCCCTTTTGAACTGAGGGTGAAATAGCCATTTGTGCCAAATATGGTTCAAATAGGTTAAAAATACAACGAGGAAAAATATGCCTCTGGAACGAAACGAGGAGGAGCGAGGGATAACGCTAAACAGCGCGATGCAGAACCACAATTTACAGTCAGTAGCGGTCATTGTTTTACTTTAAGACCACCACTCGAGGTCAGACTATTATCTATAGACAGACTGTTATCTAAAAAAAAACTACGACCTAAAGGCAAACTGCTACATGAAGCCTAACTACTAGCTGAAATTAAACTATCAACTGGGTCAAATCAGGCCTAATGGGAACCGAAAACAGGTGTAACTACAATCAACCATGTGTGTTAACGGTATCGTCTTCAACGGTGTCGGCAGCAAGAGCCTGAACACTGATATCACACTGAGCCAAAATATCTCGATACAAACCGACCACTTCACGCAACTCTTTCAACAGAGTTGCCATATCTTTCGAGGGATCGTCGGCGGCCTGGCTTACGGCATCCATCATCCGGGCGTCGCCTTGCTTCACAGCATGCCAGTCACGACCAGACAGAGCTTCAGCCAATTGTCTCTTCTCACGCCCCATCACCATCTGGGTATTCGGTATCAGCGTCATATCAACTCCAGTAAGTTCATTCTACCTGAAGTATATAACGGCCGAGCAGACAATAATCTTAATGTTGTTGCTGAAATCTATTCAGATATCAACGAACTGGAGCGATTCAACTTGATTAAGACTCGATAGCATCCCAGCCAGACTTCAGCTCAGTTAACATTTTGCTGGATTCTGCCAGAATAAACTCTCCGGTATCCGCTTCCGCCTCTTCCAGACGCTGAATCACATAACCGTATAAACGGTCCAGTCTGACGGCCATTTCACCGCCCAGATCAAAGTCCAGGCTCTCACGCAGACCATTGATAATACCGATCGCTTTATGCATCAGCTGACCAGCTTCATCCTCACGACCACAACGCAATTGCAACGCGGCTTGATCCAAACGCTCCAAAGCACCATCCAGCAGTAACTGAATGACAGCATGCGGGGTCAGTTGCTCAGCATGCTCTTCCATTCGTGCGGCGGCCTGAGTTTCTTCGATGGATAAAATAGCTGCATTTGACATGGAAACCTCCTCAAACAGGATAAAACCCAAAAGTGGCAGTTTTTTGCCACGTTGTATTTACTTATCTGAGATAAAGCACAGACTGTGCCAAGAGTGGAGCTTTGGAGTTTTCATTTTAAAATGAAGATAAAATCCCCAGACAAAAAAAAGGCCTCTTTATATAAGAGGCCTACAGCAACTCAGCTGACAATCAAGAAATTTCTGCCCACGCTCCGGTTATAGGTAATAACAGGTCACGGCACTCATCGAACTTGGATTCATCATTTTTCATATGTGCCTGGGTCAAAGTACGCTGAATGTAATCGTAGAGAGAATCCAGGCTTTGGGCGACCTCGCCACCACTGTCAACATCCAGAAACTCACGCAATCCCATCAGAATATTGATCGCCTCGGAAACTTTTTTACCCTTGGTCGCAATATCCTTTTGTTGCAATGCTCCTTTTGCCTGGGCAATACGAGTCAACAGGCCTTCATACAACATGCCAATCAAGCGGTGCGGGCTGGCATCTTCAACACCGGCACTGACCTGAACTTGTCCGTAGCTTTGCATGGCTGCACGTGCGTTCATGTTATCCCCTTTCCCCTGCTGGTTTGCAACAAAATGTTCTATTGATTATTGCGGCTGCGGCAGGAAAAGCTTTAACTATTTTGTGAAGTGAATGGCAGATAATCGCCGATATTATCCAGCGCACTGCCAGAACTGTTGATGCTGTTTACAATGCTTTCCATCGCCATAAACTGCGATAACAAGCGCTCGTAATAGGCCTCCATACGATTATCCAGCTTGGTCTGATCGTCATCCAGATCCTCAATTTTACCTTCCAACCTCTCTTCACTTTTATCCAGTACACCGTTACTGACAAGATAAGTATCGATAACCTTGCTTAACTCCGTACCAAAGCCTCTGGAGAAATTGACGGTTGAGGAAGTAGCACCCGGCTGCACAATCAGACTGATACCATAGGCGTCACTTCCCAATGCCGGCAACAAGGCTTCACCAGAACCAAAGCCCGCTTCACCATTTATCGTACCGGCAACATTTTTACCCGCCGTACTCACACCGGAATCCAAACCAAGGTCGGCGGCATTAACTCCCAGCGCGGTCACAGTGACATTCGACTTGCTGCCATAATCACGAGATCCGATTTCAAAATGATCACCGTTCCAGGTGACATCGACATCAGCTCCAGCGGCTTTTAAGTTGGAGTCGTTATTGATTTGCGTTTGTAAATATAATGCTAACTCATCCTGACTAGCATAACTCCCAAGAGCGACTTCAATGGGGTTCGATGTTACCCCATTAACCGTGATCTGAAAGTTGTAAGAATCATTAGCAGGACCGCTGCCCGCCGTCGCTGTGCCGGTTGAGAACCCAAACTCAGCACTGCTATTACTGATCGCAACGGAAGATGAATCACCACTGTTGCGCGATGTTACGACAAACTCGGAACCATTATGGACAATATCAGCGGATACACCGAGGGTATCAAATTCGTTTTGAAGAGCCACTGCGATTTCAGTTTCATCGGCATAATCTGCAATAGGAAGCTCGACAGTGACGGCCGTACCGCCATCGACTTCTACATCAAAGGTATAAGTCCCTGCGGCCACCCCCTGAGTCGACATATCCAGCACACTGAAGCTACTGGCACCTCCGGTATAAAAACCTGAAGATGTCGCTACAGCAAGATCGGACAGTAACGATCCCGCTGCTGCCGATCCAACCAAACCACCCTTCTCCGGCTCTTGCGTAATCACTACGTCATATTCACCAGGTGTGGCTTCACTGCGAAAACTGTTCACCACAATCTTGTCAGAGCTGCTGCTAGCTTGTGGTGTAAAAAGCGCCTTCACCTGATCGTAACTGTCTGAAAAAGCTCTGTTAAAGTCTTCGTCATCGATACTAAGTGTACCGTCATTTTCGGTACGGATGCCCACACTTGAAAGCGCAGCGAAGCTTTCATCGAGACCACCAACACTCGTGGATATCAAATTGCGAATTTGGGTCATCACCGAGCGAGCAGCAGGATCACGCTTGAGACTACCCTCTTCTTCTGTCTCAGTGTTATAACCAACAGCAGGCTCAACCGCCTCAAGAAATGCATTAAAGCTGTCGACAAAGTCTCTGACCGCCTGTTGAGCACCGGCCTTGTCTTCGCTAATCGAAACATTAACCACATTGCCTGGATCGGGCTTGGCCAAAGTAAACTTAAAACCGTCCAATACATCATCGATTTCATTGGTACTGCGGGTAACTTCCAGTCCGTTAATCTTCAACCGTGCATCCTGACCGCCCTGGGCTTGATTCAGGGCCTGATCAGTGGCATTAAAATTAAAAGCAGCCAAACCTTCGGCTCCAGCTTCTTCGGTAGCCGTAATCTGTAATTGATTCGATTGACCGGATTCAGCCGTTAGCAATAATCGATAACCGTTGCCATCGTTGACCACACTGGCTGTGACACCCACGTCAGCCTCATTAATGGCGTCACGCAGGCCGTTAAGGGAGTTATTGGTGTCATCCAAAGTGATGACCAAAGGGTCTTTATCGCCATTATGGGTAAAGGTTGTTGGCGGCTCGGCACTGTCCCAACTGCCAAAATCCAGAGTCAGGCTGCCTTTGCCTACGGCATCAGTAGGTGCAGCAAAACTGGAACCCGTCGCCAGTGACTGCGATTGGGCAACATCCAGCACCTCAAACGAGTAGTTACCCACCGGAACATTCTCGTCCAGGGATACAGGGATAAATGCGCTACTGTCACTAAAGCTGGCGGATTTACTGTTAAACGTAGCACTATCGGTAAGAACATCACCCGAATCTTGCAACAAAGACAAGGCGCTGCGAATCACACCAAAGTCAGAGAGTTTGGTCTCGAAAGATTCACGCTTGGTGTCAATTTGGTTTTGCTTGGGCGCGCGCTCCACATCGGTCAGCTGTTCTACCAGCGAGGTAGAATTAAGGCCTGAACCTGCCCCAAGACTGCTGATAATATTACCGCCAATTGATTCCATAACTCTGCCTTCGTACCACCTACAGGGAAAACCCAATACCACTTACAATCTATATCGGCAGTATTGAACGTAACTTTATAACTGATAAGTTTTGATAAACTGTTAATTCAGAAAGACAGAAATGCAAAAGGCGCGCCAATGGCACGCCTTTGCAAAAGATCAGATAGAGAAGTGTTAACTGTCGGAGTTAGCCCTGCATACTAATTAATTGCAAAGGCTCGTTATCCCGGGCTTTGGCGGCCAGATCCAGAACCACATCGTTGGGTATTTGTCGAATCAAATCCCCGCTGCTGCGGTCTACAACCCGTACCACGGTATCACCGGTATCTTCATCAACGTGAAACATAAGATCACGTTGTTCGTTTTGAATATAACTGTTTAACTCCGCTACAGCCTGGTTGACCTTCTCACTGGACTGAGCAGTTGTTGCCGTTACGGCAACCTCATGCGGCAAGGTTTTTCCGGTCTCTGCCACAGATGACGATTTAATCCCTGCACCTGCTGTAGAAGACATTGCCGTAGATCCCCTGCTGGATAAGGTCTCTGTAATCACTGATAAACCAACATCACTCATAGGGTTAACCTCTTAACGTTATTGAGAGCTTCCATCCAGGAAGCTCTCTCCAAAATTAACCTTTACGGTCATGGATTAACGCAGCAGTGACAACACCTGCTGTGGCGCCGCATTGGCCTGGGCCAGCATTGCCTGAGAGGCTTGTTGCAGAACCTGAGCTCGGGACAAGTTGGCAGTTTCTGCCGCGAAGTCCGCATCCTGAATCCGTGAACGTGCTGCTGAAGTGTTCTCGGAAACGTTCATCAGGTTGCTGACGGTAAAGTCCAGACGGTTATTAGCCGCACCTAAATCTGCACGCTGGGCGTTCACTTGCTCCAAAGCGTTATCAATGACATTGATCGCCTTCTGAGCTCCGGCTTGAGTAGAAATATTAACACCGGCGACTGAGCCAGTACCATCTACTGCATTACGCTCCATCAAACCAGTAGTGGCCAGAATATTGGTAGCCGCAGTATCATCTTTCGCCTTAATAGCGATGTCTTCTCCGGTTGTGGAACGAAGCTCAATATTATTTGTTCCGCTTCCCAGATAAGCAACTACGCCGCTCTCGTCAGACTTCTCATTAATAGCTTTGACGGCAGCCGCTGCTGTAGTAGCGGCATCAGTATCGTATTCAATATCTCCAATCGCGACCCCGTTTATCATCAGATCGCCATCAGACAAATCCGTTGCTGAAGATGCTGCATCCACTGTTTGGCCAACCAGGTTGCCATCGTCGTCCTGGATATTCAAACCCAGAGTTTCAATTTCAGCAGCGGAGAGTGATCCTGCATCTTCTACTTTAATACCACGCTTATCAGCGCTAGTATCGGTCAGTACTAATGAGAAATTGGTTGTAGAATCCGCAAACCCAGCACCAGCATCATCAGTAGTTCCATCGGCCACCTGAAGGCTTGTTGCACCTTCTGCAGAAAGAGTTAGCTTTCCACTATCATCAACTCTGGCATCGATTGAAGTTTCTGAATTAATTTTGTTAACTAATTCATCCATACTGTTAGTATCAGTGATGTTGTAAGTCTGGGTATCACCATTTCCATCAGTTAAAGTTAGAGTTAAATCAGATGTTCCAGCAACAAAAGCACCATCACCAACAGATGAAGCAGTAACGGTCACCAAACTGGAAACCTCAACTCCACGCCCATCCAGGTCAGAATTCATAGAGTCTAGAGCATCGTTTAATGTGGTCGCACCGCTCAAATCGCTGATGGTTACATCGTTGATTGACAACTCATCTCCACCAGCTAAATCGGTGAGGTCTGACAATCCATTTGTTGTTGCCTGGCCGATCACATCACCCGTCCCACCACCCAGAGAAGAGGCGCCAAAACCTTGAAGAGCAATATCAATGGTTTGATTTGCATTCGCACCCACCTGCAAAGAGACCTTAGAACTGCTGCCATCCAGAATGTTTTTTCCATTAAAGGATGTGGTTTGGGCAATACGGTCAATCTCGGATTTCAGCTGCTCAACCTCAGCGTTCAATGTAGAACGGTCTGCATCTGAATAGATTCCGTTCGCAGACTGTACCGACAGTTCACGCATACGCTGCAGAATATTGGTGCTTTCATCGAGTGCACCCTCTGCAGTTTGGATCAGAGAAATACCGTCATTTGCGTTAGCTACGGCACGATCCAGACCTTTGATCTGTGCAGTTTGACGGTTTGTAATGGCCAGACCAGCTGCATCGTCGGCGGCGGTATTGATACGCTTACCTGAGGACAGACGCTCCATAGCCTGTTCCATTTCCGCACCGGACTTCACCAGCTGACGCTGTGAACTTAAAGACGAAATATTACTGTTAATAACTAAAGGCATGTTGCGCTCCTATAAGTATTCATTACCAACGCCAGTCGACATGACTAGTCGTTAAGTGGCTTTGAAACAGCTCAAGAACATCTAGTTTTGAGCGCTTCTGACATACTTATCGGCACCCCTTGGGGTAACTTTAGTGACGAATCCGAAAAAGGTTGACAGCGAGAATTGCCGTCTTGGGAGGAGTAGAAATAGTACCTCGACATAAAATCCATGTGAAGTCTTTCACAAAAAAAAAGCCCGGCCAACCTGAGCTGACCGGGCTTTTACTTACCGAACATTACCCCTGAAGCAACTGCAAAACCTGTTGCGGCTTGGCATTAGCCTGAGCCAACATGGCTTGCGATGCCTGCTGCAGAACCTGAGCACGAGACAAGTTCGCTGTCTCTGCGGCAAAGTCCGCATCCATAATACGAGAGCGTGAAGCTGAGGTATTCTCTGACACATTCATCAGATTGGAAATCGTAAAGTCCAGGCGGTTGTTCGCGGCACCCAGATCTGCACGAGTAGCGTTGATCTCTTCCAGAGCGCGATCCACAACATCAATAGCTTTCTGAGCCCCCTCTGCCGTAGCAATGCTGACACTGGCGATCGAACCGACACCAGACAAAGCATTTTGCTCAGTGATACCAATCGAAGTGAACAATTGAGCTGCGGTCAGTCCATTACCAGCCTCAACGGCAAACTCGCTACCATCAGCTGAACGCAATGCAATAGAGTCGGCAGCAGTACCGGCATAGGCTACAATACCTGTCTGCTCAGAGATTTCATTAATGGCTTCAATTGTCGCAGCAGCCTTCGCTGTTGCTGTTGCAGCAGTCGGGACAATAGCACCTACAGGCACACCATTTAGCACCAGGTCGCCCTCAGTCAAACCGTTGGCATCAACCGTAGCTCCTTGTAAAGCACCGCCATCATCCTGAACATTAAGACCCAACGCTGCCATTTCAGCAGCAGTTGTGGTTGCTCCAATCTCAACTTTAATGCCTTTCTTGTCAGCAGAAGTGTCTGTTAACACAAGCGAGAAATTAGTCGTGGCATCGGCCAGGCCACTGGCGTTGTTGTCCGGATTCGTAGTGCTATCGGCGATAGCGATGCTCTGTACATTTTCTTGAGACAGAACCAACTTGCCATCTTCATTGATACTCGCTTCCACACTGGTTTCAGAATTAATCTTTGCAACCAGGTCTTTCATGTTTTCTGTATCAGAGATCACATAAGACTGAGTATTTCCATCACCATCGACCACATCAATAGCTAAAGTATCAGTGCCTCCCCGCAGCAACCCGGTACCCACAGAACTTGCTTCAACGCTGACCAACGTGGAAACCTCAACTCCCTTACCATCAAGATCTTCATTCATTGAGGCCAGGATTTCATTAATGGAATCCGTCTCGGGTGCAGTATGGTCGATTGCAGAGATGGCAGTATCGTTAATTGTGATGTCGCCGGTGGCCGTGAAAGCAGTGGTTAAATCGGCCAAACCATTAGTAGAGGCAGAGCCAACGATATCACCTGAACTTCCACCCAGTGAGCTGGTGCTGAAAGATCCTATCTCCAGGCTAACCACCTGATTCGACATAGCACCGACCTGAAGATCGACATCTTTCAAGGAACCATCCAGTAACGGCTGACCGTTAAAAGACGTTGTTTCAGCAATGCGGTCTAACTCTGTTTTAAGTTGTTGAACTTCGGCATCCAGAGTGGATCGGTCTGCGTCCGAATAAATTCCGTTAGCGGACTGAATGGACAACTCACGCATGCGCTGCAGGATATTGGTGGTTTCATCCAGCGCACCTTCCGCTGTCTGAATCATGGAAATACCGTCATTGGCATTTCGTACTGCCTGATCCAAACCTTTAATTTGTGAGGTCATACGGTTTGCAATCGCCAAGCCCGCGGCATCATCTGCTGCTGAGTTTACGCGTTTACCTGAAGACAGACGTTCCATAGCCTGAGCCATATCTTCGCCTGATTTAACCAGTTGCCGCTGAGAGTTCAGCGCTGCCACATTCGTATTGATGACTAATGGCATAATCATTCTCCTGTTAAGCTAATTCAGCTACAAACTTGCCAATTGCGAGTATTGACTAAATTGTTGACTTGGCACTTGGGCCGCAAGGCTTCTCTGAAATACCACTGTCGTCCAGACAGACTTTCAGAGAACACCTGCTTTGCCGGTTGTACCGTAAAGTATGTTCACAGTAGATATAGCAACGGCTATGCCAACTTTTAAAAAACACATAACCCATTGATTTTATAGAATTTTTTAAAAACATTTTCCTGTGATATAAACTCACGAAAAGCAAAAGCGGCAACACTCTTCCGCTTGCCGGTTATGTTTTTTCCGCTTTTTTCAACAGAAATGGCTTGGATATTCACGACCTGACACCTACCATGGAACCTTTGCAGAAACTCCGTCAGGGCTCATCATGACTGAAGCATATAGACACAGAATTGAAGCGGTTTTAACTCTTGCTGCCGAATTGCACGAGGCATTTGAAAATGAAAAATGGGACGAGGTAGAAGCTTTATTGCAGAAAAGAAACCTGGCAGCAGAACAGGCTTTTACTGCCGATTTGCCAACCAATCTGCATAAGTATGCCCGTGACGCTTTCGAGCAGTTGCGAAAGCAGGATCAGGAGCTGAAAGAGAAAGCAGAGTTATTACAGAAAGACTTGCGAGAAGAGCTGATGCAGATAAATAAGTCTAAAAAGTCGATTGAGGCTTATCAGGTTTAGTCATAGGAACACTTCAGCTTCGGAGTAGTACCCTTCGACAGGCTCAGGGCGAACGAGAATGGTGCCACTCGAAGATCCTATCAGCCTGGCTCTGTCGAATGATAAACACCCCAACGCCACCAAGCCTTTCACCCTGAGCTTATCGAAGAGCCAACATCCAGACTCATTGAACCCGCTCACCCTGAGTCTTTTGAAGCGCTACATCCAACTTATCCAGCCTGTTCGCCCTAAGCCCGTCGAAGGGCTATATCCAAACTTATCGAACCCGTTCTCACTGAGCCTGTCGAAGAATCAACATCCAGACTCATCGACCCCGTTCGCCCTGAGCCTGTCGAAGGGCTACATCCAAACTCACCAAGCCCGTTCGCCCTGAGCCTGTCGAAGAGCTACATCCAAACTCACCAAGCCCGTTCGACCTAAGCCTGTCGAAGGGTCTGATTACATACGACTAAACAACGTCAACTGGCTCACTTTCATAAAACTGGCCTGGGCCGCATCCAAAATCAAGGATTGCCCAGCCAATCGAGTCGCCGCTTCAGCGTAATCCAGAGATTGAATCTCGCCCAATACTTCCTCTGTATACAACTGAGTATCAAGGTGTTGTTCACGCATACTGTCCAGCGTATTGAAACGGGCACCTAGATTAGCTGTTGTTTTCGCCATTACTGCTTGAGTATTATCCAAATTATCCAGAGTATTCCCTACGATGGCTGATAACTCAGTTTTGCTGTCCTCAGATCCATCGTAATTTTTCATGGCTTCGTTGAAGCGGCTTAACGTCGTCAAAATGTCCTGATTGGGTGTAGAGTCTACAAAAAATTGATCGCCATCATCTGGCTGCCCACTCAGGCTCACGCTAATACCATGAACTTCAATGTCTGTGCCTGGAGCATAGGGTATACCTGTCATAGGTAAACCACTTACGGGATCAGTCACTGGCAGCCCCGTCGAACGCTCAGTAAATGAAACGCTATTCGTGCCTTGATCATAAGTGATGATCATGTCTTCAGGATAAAACGCATCGTAGGCTTCCTGATCAACAACCTGACCGACATTAATCTTGGCCGCGGGGTCGGCAGTGTTAGCGCTGCTCACTGAAGTCCGCATCGAGTTTTCAGCCGCCGGAATATTCCAAAACACGTCTTTACCCGAATCTCCTGCCATAATAGCAGTAGACTCTGACACTTTAATTTTTAAGCCACCCTCACTACCATGAAACTCAAAACCTGACATGGCATTACCTACAAATGGCTGCTCTCCCCCTTTATATCCCGCAAAGATATAATCACCCGATGAATTCTGTGTATTCATGAGATCTTTGAGTTCATCGAGACGTGCACCCACTTCACTGGAGATATTGGCATAATCTTCCGGTGTATAGGTTGCTGTGTTACCCGCTTTCACCGCCAACTCTCTGACACGCTGAATCAAGTTCGAGACACTGTCGAGCGTGGTTTCTTCCAGGGAGAGGTTGTTTTCGGCAAGATCAATATTTTTACCGTATTGATCTATTCGTGACAGGTTGTGCTCCAACTGCAGAATTTTAGCTGCGCCCACAGGATCATCCGCTGCCGTCAGGATATTTTTCCCGCTGGAAAGCTGTTCCTGAGTCTTCGCAATCGAGACGCTCGATTCACGAATGCTGTTATTGGCAATATTAAAAATCTGTAGAGTTGAAATTCTCATGACTGAAATATCTCTGCAAGCAGATCACTGTTTTGGCAAATAATATTCATTAAAAAATGCCAACCAAACGATCAAACAAGTCTCTGGCCACTGAAATGACCTGAGCATTAGCGTTATACATCTGTTCATACTGGATAAGACTGGCCGCCTCTTCATCCAGATTCACACCCGATATAGAGTCACGAAGACTCTGTGTTTGAGTCAAAATCTGCTGACTGGCTTCCAAATTAATATTAGACGCATTCGTTTGAATACCAACGGTCTGCACCAAATGTCCATAAGCCCCACTAAGGTCTGTTGCACCGCCATCCAGTATACCCGCATGGGTAACATCGATAAGACTGAGTGCATTACGGTTATCCGTAGAGGCATCAGTGTTAAAATCCATCGTGAAACGATCACCTGTTTGTGGCACCCCGCTGATACTTACGGAAATACCCAGTGCATCCACTGGCAAATCGTTGGTTTGACCAGGGATAAAAGTTTGTCCCGTTATGGGTGTCGCCAAAGGTTGCGGATTACCGGGATCAGAGTTGTCCAAAATATCGTAGGTGGTGGCAGAGGTAAATTGAACCAGCAGCGGAGGGCTCATTGTACCGTCATTGGGAAATAGCAATGGAACACCACCGGCATCCGTCAGCTGATTCACCGAGCCAGCGCTAATTGTTGCATTTCCCAAGTTTCCGCCATCGGTGGATGTTTCCAGCGGACTAGCCAGAGCCACCTGTTCAGGTTTGGAAATAACCGTCGCGATATCTCTGGCCCCAGCTTTAGTCGGCTGAATCAGAAAGCGATCTCCCGAGTTGAAGGTTCCAGTTATATCAAGACTCACACCATCAAATTCAATAGGCTGCGAGACATCGCCTGAAGTCACCACCTCACCATCGGACTCCCGAGTAACATGATAGGTACTGCCATCCGGAGAGACTTCCAACACATAATCACTGTTGGTCAAATCACCGACATTGGTAATTTCTGCACCCATCACCAGGTTACTCGGCAATGTATTGCCGCTGTCGGCAAGTACTCTTCCGTTCATCAAGGCTGTGTTGTTCACATCCCGAAAGAAGTCACCACCTAATTGACCATTCAGGTCAACCCCCAAGCGGTGAGCCTGATTGATGGAATCACTTAACCCGATGGCAACCCGACCCAGTTCGTTATACGCGTTGGACAAAGTCTCATTATTGAACTCCATCAAACCGCCCAACTGCCCACCATTGATATAGCGAGAGATATCTTGTGAACTGGAGCCATCCACATAGACAATGCCTTTTTGCTGCGGGTCCGGATTTCCGTTCACCACAGCCAATTCGCGAGCTGAACTGCCAACGACCAGTGCTTGGCCAGAGCCAATATTGACATTCATCATGCCATCACCCTGATCCACAACATCAACATTGACCAGCTCCGACAACTGCCGCAAAAGCTCGTCTCGCTTGTCCAATAGATCATTAGGCGTGTGACCGCTCTCTCCGGTAGCCTTGGTAATACTCTGATTCAGTTCGGCGATGGATTTGGCCAGCACATTAACCTGCTGAACAGCGGCAGACATATTCTGCTGAACGCCCTTATTGAGGGTTTCCAGATTGTCGTAAAGACTGTTAAAGCGCCCGGACAGGTTTTCCGCCTGGCTGATTAACTGCTGTCTGGAAGCTATAGAACCGGGATCGTCTGCCGCATTTTCCATAGACGCATAGAACTGATTCAGGCTATTGGACAAACCCGTTGTCGAATCAGACAAAAGGTTATCCAACTGGCCAATCTGATCATTAAACGCATTTAGTCCTGAAGACAGTGATGTTTCACCGCGCAATTGCGACGTCAGAAATTGATCAACAGCTCGCTCGATAGTGGAGACGCTGGCACCGTTGCCTATAAAGCCACTGCCCGTAAACTGTCCAGGATTACTGGCAACTGAAACCTGTTGACGACTGTATCCTGGCGTATTTGCATTGGCGATGTTATGCCCGGCAGTTTGCAGAGCATTCTGGCTAACTTTCAATCCTGAAATGGCGGAACTTAATAACCCTGCCATGCGCCTTAACCTCTATCTTTCAATCGTTCAGGGAAGTGTTGTTCCACAATCCCAATAATCTTATCTGCGTATTTAGGATCGGTTGCATAACCTGCCTGCTGCAACCCTTTTACATACTCAACGGCGTCAGAAGCGGCTTTCAATGCTTCCTGATAACGGCTATTGTTTTTAATAAATGAAACATAGTCCTGAAAACTCTCGGCAAACGAGCTGTATGCGCGAAAACTGGCGCGCTCACGAACAGGAACACCATCGCGGTATTCCAGCGTAGACACCACTGCCTTATCACCTTGCCAACTGCTGTCTGCTTTAATGCCAAACAGGTTGTAACTGTTTTGGCCTGACTCATCTTTAATCAGGTGTTTTCCCCACCCAGTCTCCAATGCAGCCTGTGATAGCAGAACTTCTCCGTGCACACCCAAAGCCTCAGCGGCTTTTCTGGCAAGCAGCAACAAATGCTCTTTAAAGCTTTCCAGTGTTAATGGACCATCAAAAGTGGAGCCATTAGCAGTATCTTTCGTACTGACATCGGTAGATATGCTTGTCTCAGAAGTCGCTTCGGTTGTGCTTTCAATCACTTTCTCAACAATATTCTTGAAGTACTGCTCAAACCCCTGAGTTTCTCTGG
>NZ_CBFIHX010000031.1:0-24465 GCF_965662505.1 Pseudomaricurvus sp.
CAGAAATACGCAAGTCGCTGGGGAAAATACAAAGTAAGCTAAAAAACTAAGCGTACGTTCATCGTGCGATGGACGGATTAAACAGAGCAATATATCCGGATGTTAAAGTGTCCTTCTGCTATTCTGATTGTTCGTTGGTATAGTTGGTTAGAAAAAGGGTTGTGAGTGAATATCCTGTTGGTAGAAGATGATCTGGATCTGGCTTCAGGGTTGGTCAAAGCCCTGCGCCATGAAGGCTTTACAGTGAATCATGTGACCCGAGGGCGGGAAGCTGTTCTGTCCGTTAAAGCGGAGCCACCTGATATGGTGGTGCTGGATTTAGGATTGCCTGATATTGATGGGCTGCAGGTTTTGAAAGCCATACGCAGTGGTCGCCGGTCGCTGCCGGTTTTAATTCTGACGGCTCGTGATGGATTGGATGATAAAGTAGTCGCTCTGGATACCGGTGCTGATGACTACTTGTCCAAGCCTTTTGAGATGGAAGAGTTGCTGGCGCGATTGCGTGTGGTTGCCCGACGATTGGGAACCTCTCAGAATAGCAAGATTGAGCTTCATGGCGTGTCTTTAGATACGCGCCATCATCAAGTGTTGGTGAATGACTTGCCCATTAAGTTATCACGCAGGGAATACATGTTGTTAATGGCTCTGATGGAAAATTCCGGGCGGGTTCAGACCAAGGAAATGCTGGAGCAAAAATTGTATGGTTGGGGAGAGGAAGTGGTGAGTAATGCCATAGAAGTACACATCAGTAATATTCGTAAAAAGTTACCGGCCGATTTTATTAAAACGGTACGGGGAGTCGGTTACAGTATCAGTAAATTACGCTCCTGATTCCGGCGGAAGGTGACGTGCGCTCCATAAGAACATTTCTGGTCATTGTCTTACTGTCGACAATCTGTTTGGTAACCTTTGTTGCTGTTATGCATGGGTATCGCAGCAGCCTGAATGGCGCAGAGGAATTGATCAAGCGCCAGCTGGTAGATTTAAGTAAGTTGGTGGCAGTCATTGAGAAAACCCATAACACCAGTGTTCTTGAGCATTACTCTTCGGAAATCTGGTTCCAGGTCTGGTCTACGGATAAAAAACTGCGATTTCGATCAGAGAATGCTCCTGATGGAGATCTGATAACGCAAGATTCCCCTGTGGATCAAAGCCTGCATCGGGTCAGTTATCGAAATTACAGTTGGCGGGTTATCGCTCGAACTTTTGACGATGCTTCCGGGGGCCGGATTCGAGTTGTGGTGGCTGAGAGGGAAGACAGTTATTCGGCTCTGACCGAAGGAATTGTCCTGGAGTCAGTATTGCCGATTATCTGGGTGTTACCCATTCTGGGTATGTTGATCTGGATCATTGTGGGCTTAGGTCTCAAGCCATTGCATCGGTTGGCTGGGCTCTTGGGGCAACGTAAGTCCGATGAGTTCACCTTGCTCGATCGGGAAGGCTATCCTTCCGAGCTGCTGGTATTGGTGGATTCCACTAATGAATTGTTAAGCGGGTTAGCTGAGGCATTTGAGCGTGAAAAACGTTTTACCGCTGATGCCGCACATGAGTTGAGAACACCCTTAGCTGTCCTGAAAGTGAACTTGCACAATCTGGCCAAAAACAATCATATTGATGCGAAAGACTACCAGGCATTGATCAGCAGCGCTGACAGAATTGGCAGTTCTATCGAACAGTTGCTCTCTCTGTATCGGACTTCGGCTCTGGAGTACAGTTCACAACTGGAATCTGTAAACGTCACCAAAATTTCTCGTACCGTTGTCGCAGACTTTTACGAGAGCTGCCTTGCTAAAGACCAAAAGATTGAGCTGGATGCCGAGCCGGTCAATATTACGAGTGATCCAATAGGCATTTTAACCCTATTGAGGAACCTGGTAGATAATGCGGTTAAGTATACGCCCGAACAGGGCTCGATTCTTATCACCGTTCGGTCATTAAGCGAAAACGGTAACAAAGTTGATGGCGTATTGCTTCAGGTTGAGGACTCAGGCCCGGGGATTTCCGAGGAGAACCACAAACGTGTATTTGACAGGTTTTACCGGCTCGGGGGCGATCAACATAATTCTAATATTGTCGGTAGCGGCCTGGGTCTGTCGATTGTGGATCATATTGTCAGATTGCATAGCGGTAGTGTTGACTTAAGCCATTCGGCTACCCTGGGCGGTCTGTGTGTCACTATAAAGCTTCCAGCCCGAGAGAGAACTACCAATTAATATGACGATGGGTAACTTTGTGCTGTTCAAAAAAAATACTTTTTATGTGGTGGGCTATTGGCTCTTCGTCTTGATCAGTGTTTTGGGGTCTGGTTTTGCTTCGGCTACACCGTTATTCAAACTGGAAATCAAGAATCATCTGTTTTATCCCGCAGAAATCGTCATTCCTGCCAATACCAAAGTTCGTCTGATGGTCATTAATCGAGATGATACACCGGAAGAATTTGAAAGCTATGAATTGAATCGGGAAAAAGTCATCTTGGGTAACAGTCAGACAATTATCTTTATTGGGCCTTTGCCGTCTGGTGAATATCCGTTTTTTGGTGAGTTTAATATTTCCACCGCTCAGGGAAAAATTATTGCCCGTTAGGAGAGTGCTGAGTGCTGTTGAATGCAATCATTATAGTATTACGTGAAACCTTGGAGGCGGGCATATTGATGAGTGTTCTGCTCACTGTCGGACGACATTTGGGAATCGGCGGGCGCTGGTTTTTGACCGCTTTGGTGATGGGTGTGAGTGGGGCTTTTATCTATGCACAATGTTTGGGAGCTGTATCTCAGTGGTTTGATTATGCAGGTCAGGAGGTCGTCAATGCCCTCTTGCAGTATTCCCTATATTTATGCCTCGTGGTTATTTGTGTGTTGAACTTCTTTTGGGTGAGTTTATCTACACAGCGAATTCGGATGTTCATGACGATATTGTTGGGGGCTTCGGTGGTGTTGGCTTGTATTCGTGAAGGTTCTGAAATTATGATCTTCTTTCTGGGGTTTTTGGCTGATCGGGGAATGATGGTGAAGGCTCTTACCAGTGGCTTTGTTGGGCTTATGATTGGCATCAGTGTGGGGGCGTTGTGTTTCTACGCTATTATGATGCAGGCCAGAAACAAAGCCAGAAATATTCAGCTGGGTATATTGGGGCTGGTTGCCGGCGGGATGGTTATTCAGGCCACCCAGCTACTGATCCAGATTGATTGGATACCATCAACCGAGCCGGTATGGAATATCAGTCATTTTTTACCTGAATCCTCCATTGTGGGGCAACTGCTCTATGCAATATTTGGCTATGAGGCTTCACCCACATGGGTGGAAGTGTTGATTTATTCTGGATCTTTATTGTTAATACCAATCACCTTGCTGACGGTGAAATATGTTTTAACTGTCCGCGCTACCTATTCAAAAATGTCATGAAAAATCCAGTATCTGAACAACCTGCGCATGCTATGAAAGCTGTATTTCTGGCTCTTGTTTCGCTGCCCATTACTGTGTTGGCGGACAGTTCAACCATCGATAAAGTGTATGACCCATACGTTAATCAATTGGAAAAAGAGCTGGAATATCGTCTATTGCATCAGAATGATAAGGATGACACAAAAGATAATAGGCAAACGCATATGGTCAGTGCTGGCATGTCATGGTCTGATCGATTGTTTACCGAGTTATACCTTGTTGGGGAAAAGTCTCCAGAGAATGATTTTGACCTTACATCAGTTGAAGCCGAGTTTAAGTGGCAAGTGACGGAGCAGGGCGAATACGGCAATGACTGGGGATTGTTGTTTGAGCTGGAAGCCGAACGTGACGAACATGTGAGAGAAGTCAGTTCAACGCTGATTATGCTTCATGAGTGGTCGCGCTGGGTGGGCACCGCTAATCTGACTCTGGGTTACGAATGGGGTAATGATATCGATAATGAATTTGAAACGGCTTTTGCCGGTCAGCTGCGTTATCGATACCGATCTTTTTTTGAGCCCTCGATGGAGCTGTATTGGAGCGATGCCAGTCAAGGGGTTGGTCCTGTGGTCTCGGGAACCCAACGGCTGGGAGGGCGTCAGCAGTTAATGTGGGAGTTTGGTGTGATATTTGGGATCGATAGTGAAACGGCGGATCAAACCTGGAAACTCTCATTGGAATATGAATTTTAGTGAAGTTATAAAAAGGCCCGTTCATCATAAAGATGACGGGCTTTGGAGGCCTAAAAATAGGGCGATTAGAGCTGTTAAGCCGTTAGAACTGTCCAGTAGTCAAGATCGTCAATAGCCAAAATCATTAATAGTTAGGACTGTTCAATTTACTGCTTGTCCAATACTTGGTTCCTTGCAGAGTTGCTTGTAGCGTCAGCCCGGCTTCCGTCAGCTGATAGGTAGTGACATTGGGAATGGCCGTTGCGGCAACACTGGTTTCGTTGCCTTTTTCAGTAGACTTGGCTGCGGCGTCTGCCTGGCCCGAAAAATCCCAGCCTTTTTCAATAAACGCCTGATAGGCTTCTGGGGTATGAAAGATAAACACCGCACGGAAATCCTTAACACCCAGGCCCAAGCCAACACCGGCAGCAGCCATATTCATGTAGGTATCTCTGCCGTTGCGGTTGTCATGGGCGATACCTGTCCCCCCTGCGCCTGAAAGAAAAACGAAGTTGATGCCAACACTTGAAAAAACAGCATATCCAGCCGCGTTTTTAATATCATCCTCCGTTCCTGGTTCTTCCTTATAGAGTCTTTCCAGAACCGTAGCCCGCATTTTCTGGGCTTTTTCTCTTTCAATGTCAGCAGTACCTGCTATTGCACTTGCAGTGAATGCCAAAGCCAAAATAAACGAACTGATTCGGTACATCATAGAAACTCCAAAGAGATTGCTTAATTCCAGTTTAGTAGACCATAAAAAAAGTGAACGAACCGTGAACCAGAAATAGCTGCTGGCCGGAGTGGGCGCGATAATCATTTAATTTGTGATCTGCTTAGGAAAATGAGTAAGGAGCTCAGGCTGCAGCTGGTCAGGGGAAGGCCCAATTGACTTTAAATTCTGGGGTGAATACAGTACTGCTCTCACTTTTGGGTGCGATGTACTGGTGAGTACCTCGTTAAATGGGAAGTTTGGTGAAAGTCCAGCGCTGCCCCCGCAACGGTAACTGGTTGAGTTGTGAACAGTTTTTATGACTAGGCAACAGCCGGAAGCCCGATACCAGCCCAATTGCAGAACCCTTTGACGATTTGCGCTCAAGGCGCTGCGGATAAGGAACATTACACTGACGACAGCGCGGAGGGCCTTGTCGAAGCGGATAGCCCGTCATGCAGGTGACCCTGCCTGCCATCCCTTTGATTCCCTTTGCCCTGTCTGCTCCTGAACGACTGAATTATAGTCGGTATTTGCAAGGTAAGGGCTATGTCTGAACACGATAAAAAAGATCAAAAGCACAAAGCGGCAATGGAAAAGCAGAAGGCCAAAGTCGATGCCAATATAGAAGAGGCGTCGCTGGAACGTGGTGTGGCTTTGTTGTTAACCGGTAATGGCAAAGGCAAGTCCAGTTCTGCATTCGGGATTGTGATGCGGGCCCTGGGTTATGGCCACAAGGTGGCTGTGGTTCAGTTTATCAAGGGACAGCAGTTATCCGGTGAAGAAATTTACTTAAAAGATCACTGCCCGCAAGTCGCTTTTCATCAAATGGGTACTGGGTTTACCTGGGACACTCAGGATCGCAGTGGCGATATTGCTGCGGCGGAAGAAACCTGGGCATTTGTTGAGCCTCTGTTGAACGATGACAGCTACGACTTGGTGGTCATGGATGAGCTGACGTACATGCTGGCTTATAAATACCTGGATGAAGAGCGGGTGATTAACGCCATCAAAAACCGTCCCTACGAACAGAGTGTGGTTGTTACGGGTCGTGGCGGCGGCACCGCGCTGAAAGACATTATGGATACGGTGTCCGAAGTAAAAGAAATAAAGCACGCTTTTAAAGCAGGTATTAAAGCTCGTAAAGGTGTCGATTACTGACATCCGTTCCCAGGAATTAATGACGCACTATGACTGACATCAGTAAAGAATCTCAAGAGGCTCATCAAAAGCGTATGGCAACCCGCAAGGCGGTTGTCGATAAGCGCATTGCCAAGGCCACCGAAGAGCGGGGTGTGTTAATCCTGCTCAAAGGCAATGGCAAGGGCAAGAGCAGTTCGGCCTTTGGTACTATGGCGCGTTCTGTCGGGCACGGTCAGAAAGCGGGTGTGGTTCAGTTTATTAAAGGTCGTTTACAAACCGGCGAATTCAAACTGTTTCATGATCACCCTCAAATTGACTGGCATGTCATGGGGCACGGTTTCACTTGGGAAACACAGGATAAAGCCAAAGATATTGAAGCGGCTCAGCAAGCCTGGTCTGTGGCTGAAAAGTTGTTGCAGGATGACAGTTATAACATTCTGATTTTTGATGAGATGAGCTACATGTTTAAGTACGGTTATCTCGATGTAGAGCCAGTGGTTGCGGCACTTAAGGCACGACCCAAAAATCAAAACGTCATCATCACCGGTCGTACCATGGCAACTCCGCTACAAGACATTGCCGATACCATCAGTGTGATTCAGGATGAGCGTCACGCGTTTCGCCTGGGTGTGAAGGCCCAGGAAGGTATTGAATACTGATGGCCAGTACAACCTCTGGCGTTCACTGCCCGGCGCTATTCATTGCTGCCCCCTCATCCGGTCAGGGGAAAACAACCGTCACGGCCGCTATGGCCCGTTTGTTTTCCCGGCAAGGATATCGAGTACGAGTTTTCAAAACTGGCCCCGACTATTTGGATCCACAAATTCTGGAGCAGGCGTCCGGTCACCCGGTGGAGCCGCTGGATCTGTGGATGGCTGGTGAAACCTATTGTCGGCAGGCACTGTATGAAGCTGCTACACAGGCAGATCTCATTCTGATCGAAGGGGCTATGGGTTTGTTTGATGGTGAGCCTTCCAGCGCAGATCTCGCGATTCAGTTTGGTGTTCCGGTTGCTCTGTTGATGGATGTTAAAGGCATGGCGCAAACGGCTGCTGCGATCGCCGTTGGGCTGGCTAACTACCGAAGCGATCTCTCCGTGGCGGGTCTGATTGCCAATGGTTGCGGTACAGAGCGCCATGCACAGCTGATTCGTGACGCGCTTCCTGAGGATTTGCCTCTTTTGGCAACCTTGGGGCGGGATGAATCGGTGGCGTTGCCGGAGCGTCATTTGGGGCTGGTTCAACCCAGCGAAGCCGAAGAAGATATGGAGCTACGACTGGAGCGAGGCGCTGATTGGCTCCAGGCCAGTGGTCTGACTCAGTTGCCGCAGCCGGTGGCGTTTTCACCTGCCTCGGCAGAGCAGCAAGCGGATCGGGTTGCCGCTTACGCCAACACTGAAAATGTACTGCGAGGCAAGACCATTGCGGTGGCTCGTGACGCGGCTTTTACCTTTATCTATCGCGCCAATATCGAGTTGCTAGAGCATTTTGGTGCGAAACTGGTTTTCTTTTCTCCGCTAAGCGATAGCTTATTACCTGAAGCGGATGCACTGTGGTTGCCGGGTGGATACCCCGAACTGCACGTCGAGCAATTATCACAAAACAGCGGGATGCGTGATTCCCTGCAAGGGTTTTATCACAGCGGGAAAGTCATTTTGGCTGAGTGTGGTGGTTTTATGTACTGTCTGGATAGTTTAACGGATCTCGACGGCAAGTCGTTTTCTATGTTGGGCTTACTGTCCGGTGAGGCGGTGATGCGCAACAAAGGGGGCTGTCAGGGGATGCAGACGGCTGTCCTGCCTGAGGGGGACGTGAGAGGTCACGCTCATCATCGCTCACTTAGCCACCAAACACCTGAACCGATGTCTTACGGGCGGCGTCAGAGGCACCCGGCGCCGGGTGAAGCCTTGTATCGTCAAAAGGGCCTGACGGCCAGTTACCTGCACCTGTTCTTCCCTTCGAATCCTGTGGCCGTGGCAGCGCTATTTAATTCCTGATTCAATGGGTTATTGAATCCGCCAGTCAATCCGTACTTCAAATAGTAGCTAGTAGCCGCTTTCTGGTTGTGAGCGGTTGTTTTTCTTCTATATTCTAAGAACAGTGATCTACTGAATTCATACTTTTAAGGAAACAGCGATGAAATCGTCTCGAAATACACTGAAAGCTATTTTGCCATTAATGGGTGCCTTGGCCCTGGCTCCGGCTACACACGCTTTTGATTTGGGTAGCCTGTTCGGAGGCAAAGACGCCGACACTGAGAAAGCCGCTTCTTCCGCTGCCGATGCTGTTTCAGGAGCCCAGAGTGCAGCCACCACCGGTTCGGCTATGGCCGATGGCCTGGTGGGCATGTTGAGTGAGCAGCTGGGCATCTCCAAAAATCAGGCGATTGGCGGGCTGGGTGCTCTGGTCGGTTATGCCGGTTCCAGCCTTCCACCAGAATACGCCGATCAGCTGAACCAAATGTTTCCGGCTTTTAGCAAGAGCAGTGGTGGTGTCGACAGTACCGGTGGTCTCATGGGGAGCCTGATGAACAATGTTAGCAGTATGGATTCTGTGAAAACGGCTTTTAGCGGTTTGGGCATGGATCCATCCATGGTGAATCAGTTTACTCCGTTGATCGAGTCCTATGTGGGCGACAATGGCGGCAGTTCTGATCTGGTGGGGGCGTTAGGTAAGCTGTGGTGATTCTAAAGCGCTTCTCTCCTTTAGCATGGTTGGCGGCGGGGCTGGTTATCCTTTCCGCAGGAGGCTGTACTGTGAGCGAGACAAAAGACGATGCCTCTTTAGTGGGCAGCTGGCATGTGGATTACATTGAAGGGCGCGGCGTTGTGGATTACAGCCCGGCCCATTACCAGTTTGCTGACGATATGACGGTGAGTGGTAACGCCAGCTGCAATCGCTTTACCGGCAGTTATCAGCTGGAAAATGGAGTCATTCGTCTCGGTGAGTTGGCGACCACCCGCAAAATGTGCCCGCCGGCGTTAATGGAACAGGAAGACCGGTTTTTGGCTGCTCTGAAGCGAGCGCATCACTGGAAAACGGATAATGGTCTGATGTATCTCTACGATGCTGATGATGTGGAGTTGTTCCGAGGAGCCGCGTGGGAAGGGAAGTAATAAGCTGTACTTACGGCCTTGCGTAAATTCATGAAAATCAGTTGCTTAGAGCCTTGACAAGCAACAGGCAAATCAGCAGAATAGCGCACCTCGAAACGATGGCTAGGTAGCTCAGCTGGTTAGAGCACAGCACTCATAATGCTGGGGTCGGCGGTTCAAGTCCGCCCCTAGCTACCATTTTTCGATAGAAACCCCGCCTTATGCGGGTTTTCTTGTTTCTGGGGTATGGAAAATACCTGTCTCTGATTTATCCCTTATATTCGTTTCTCTTCTCTCGCCCCGTGTGGCACAAAATGACTTCTAACTGGCCGTATTCGTCATTGCGTCAACAGAAGCTCGGGCATACATTGTTCTTTATATAATAAAGTTGACCAGCTCTTTTGCTGTGGTCACACGAACAGAGAACCCCCATGAAAGACCTGATTTTGCTGTTGGCCACGCCTTTCTTCTTGCTGTGTATTGCTCTGGAGTTGTGGGTAGATCACCGTCGCGGTACGGGCTATTACCGTTTCAATGATGCGTTTGGCAGTCTGTCGCTGGGCATTCTCAGTCGCTCCAGCACTCTGGTAGTGTTCAGTCTGGGGGCGTTGGTTATTGACCGGTTGCTGCCGGATTCCCGCTTAATGGAGTGGGACAGCGCCAGTGTGTGGACCTGGGTGTTTACCTTTGTGGCCTACGATTTTATGTATTACTGGCTGCATCGTACCGGACACTCGCTGAATGTGTTTTGGGCGGGCCATGCCATCCATCACCAAAGCGAAGACTACAACCTGACCACTGCGTTGCGGCAAACCAGCAGTGAGATTTGGGGGTGGGTGTTTGGTTTGCCGTTGCTGATGTTAGGCATTCCGCTGGAGGTGTATTTGACCTGCGGCGCCCTCAATCTGATCTATCAATTCTGGGTGCACACGCAACACATCGACAAACTGGGCTGGATGGAGGGCGTAATGGTGACGCCGTCGAATCATCGGGTGCATCACGGTCAGAATCCAGAATATATCGATAAAAACCACGGCGGCGTCTTCATTGTCTGGGATCGGCTGTTTGGAACCTTTCAGCCAGAGCTGGATCATGTGCAAACCATTTATGGTGCGCGCACGCCTCTGCATTCGCTCAATCCGATTTGGGCCAATTGTCAGGTGTGGTCATCCTTGATCCGCGATGCGTGGCACGCGTCCAGCTGGTGGGATAAATGCCGTATCTGGTTTATGCCTACGGGCTGGCGCCCGGCGGATGTAGAGCAAAAGTTTCCCTCGCAGCATAGTGATTTGGCGAGCTTCCAAAAATACGATCCTGTGACGGATAACCGTACCCGTTGGTATTGTCTGTTTCAGTTAGCGGCAGCTGTGCCGTTACTGGTGTATTTTCTGGAGCACTTTAAAGAGCTGGACTATTTCTTGTTGGCTCTCGGGTTTGCCATGATTACGTTGCCGTTAATCACAACCGCATGGCTGCTGGAAGGCAGGAAAAAGGATTGGGAAACGGTTCGTCTATTGGTCTCGTGGCTTGGGTTTGGTCTGGCCTGCAAGATTATGTCGCCCAGCAGTGTGATGGTGTTTGGCGGCTACCTGTTGCTGAATTCCGTGGTTTATTGGCTGCTATTAAGAGACGGCAGACTGGAGTTGGAAAGCCAGGGTACGAAAGACTGGAATACGGAAAGCCGGGGTATGAAAGGACAAAATACAGAGGGGTAGGAGGGGGACGGTGAGGGGGAACCCCTCACCAGACGTTCATCAATAATAGGTGTCGATAAACGTTTAGACGTTGAAGCGGAAGTGAATCACATCGCCATCGGCGACGATGTAATCTTTACCTTCCAGGCGCCATTTGCCCGCGTCTTTTGCACCTTGCTCACCGTTGTTTGCGACAAAGTCTTCATAGCCAACAATCTCGGCGCGGATGAAGCCCTTTTCAAAGTCGGTGTGGATTTTACCGGCCGCTTGCGGTGCGGTGGCACCAACAGGAATGGTCCAGGCGCGTACTTCTTTAACGCCAGCGGTGAAGTAGGTGTGCAGATCCAGCAGGTTGTAGCCGCCGCGAATGACTCGGTTCAGGCCCGGCTCGTCCATACCCAGATCTTCCAGAAATTCTGCTTTCTCATCGTCATCCAGCTCGGCAATTTCGGCTTCCAGCTTGTTGCAAATGGGGACAACAACGGCATTTTCCTTATCCGCGATTTCACGCACGGTGTCCAGGAAAGGGTTGTCCTCGAAGCCATCTTCATCGACGTTGGCGATGTACATGGTGGGTTTGAGGGTCAGCAGGTTCAGGTCACGCAACAGTTTTAATTCGTCGTCGTTCAGAGCAAAACTGCGCAAAGGCTGTGCTTCATTCAGATGAGGCAGGATCTTCTCGACCAGTGCCTTCATCTTCAATGCGTCTTTGTCCTGTCCTTTGGCTAGCTTGGTAAAACGGGTCAGGGCTTTTTCGCAGGTTTCCAGATCGGCCAGTGCCAGTTCGGTATTGATCACATCAATATCATCAGCCGGGTTGATCTTGCCTTCAACGTGGATCACGTTTTCATCTTCAAAGCAGCGGACAACGTGGGCGATGGCATCGGTTTCACGAATGTTTGCGAGGAACTTATTGCCCAGACCTTCACCTTTGGAGGCGCCAGCAACGAGGCCGGCAATGTCCACGAATTCCATGGTGGTGGGGATAACGCGCTCGGGCTTAACAATCTCGGCCAGTTTGTCCTGGCGGGGATCCGGTACGGTGACGGTGCCTTCATTGGGTTCAATGGTACAGAAGGGGAAGTTTTCCGCAGCGATGCCGTTCTTGGTCAAGGCGTTGAACAGTGTGGATTTGCCGACGTTGGGCAGGCCGACGATGCCGCAATTAAAACCCATGGTGGAATCTCATAAGCGCAGGTGGATGAAAAGGCGCACATTCTACACCAGTGATCAGTGGATTGCTGGTGAATTTGGGCTGGTTGCTGGTCTAAGCTGCTAGAGTTAAGGACTGGACGATTAGGGTTATAAAAATAATTAACTAAATCTTCGTTTTTAATAGTGTCAACCCTGGCGAGCTGCCGTGGGTGGAGGTGTCAATATGGCCGGATCTTCAACTTTGTATATCACATTGCTGGCCGAGTTCAGTGTGGTCAGTGTATTAATATGCGGCTGGTTGGCGTGGGGTTTGCGGCGTTATCGCCGCAGTTATCGGGAATTATTGGACCGCTATAAAACCTTGTATCGGGAGCGTTCACGAGGTGCGGAGCAGGAGTTTCTAAAGCGTCAGTTGGTTGAGACTCAGAAAAGGAGTCAACAGCAATCAAGTCAGCCGGGTCTGAGTGTGTGGCAATTGCGTCAGTACATGCTTCGTTGTGAGGCCGACGCTCTGGCGTTGGGAGAGAGTAGTGAGGCTTATTGGCAGGAATTGGAGCGTCGTTTAGAGCGGGTCACGTCTGCTTTGCGTTTGGTGAGGCAGGAGGAGGTCGTTGAGGTTGGGGCGGATTCGGAGGAGCCACCTTCGGCGGGGATTGCAACATTAGAACCAGAGATCGAAGAGCGCTCTGTTAAATCTCTGTTGGCAGTGATTGAGCGTCAACGTGAGTTGATCGATTATTTGCGCAATCATGCGGCTGAGCCTGATGAGCAAGGAGGTCCGGCATTGAGTTCAGTGGGAGGCGGTATCAGTGCGATGGATGCGCAGTTACAGCGTTCAGAGGAGCGAGTGTGGGGTGTGCGCGATTCCATGCGCGAACTTCAGTCAGACCTGCGCATCATTCATCAAGGCGCGGTGGGGGATCAAGGGTGGAGTCGTGACTATGAGCAGACGCAGCAGGAGGCCGATGCTCTGCAAGAAACTATTCACTACCAGCAGGAAACTATCGACAGTTTTTCTCAGGAGTTGGGACGCTTACGTACAGAGTTACTGACTAGCATGCCTGGAGAAGAGGCTGATCGGCAGCATCAACATATCGCTCGCCTAGAACGACTGCTGAAGGAGACTGAAGGCTGTGTGCAAGTGCTTGAGTCGGAGTTGAATGAGCTACGAGAGCGGTTGCTAAGTATGTCGAGCCCTCCTCTCGACACCAATATGATCCCTGAAGAGGAGAGCGTAGAGCATAATATTGATCGAGCAGCCGAGAGTGACGTTAGCGTCGCTTTGCAGCAGGAGTTGGAGCAACTTAGAGATATGCTCGACAGCTCCTTGATAGATAGCGAAGTTCAATCCAGTGTGATCAGTTTTGCCATCAGTTGTAGCCGTTGCCGTGATTTGAACGAGTTGGGTAGCGAAGTAGTAAAAGCTCTGGCGAACCTGGGGATGTCGGCGGCGGTTTTGATTAGGAGTGGTGGGAAGCAGATAGAATTGTACGACCACAATCACATCAATCAGGCCGATCGTAAGCAGTTAAAAGCGCTCGTACCCGCCGTTAATGCTCAGGTGGTGACGTTGGATCAGGGTTATGGCTTGGCAGGTCCAGCACTGTCTCTTTTGGCTAAGCCAGAAGATGTCATGGATCAGCACGTATTACCTCATATGCAAGAATTACTGTTTTCATTCAGTGCTTTGATCTCAGCGTTTGTGGCAAAGTTAGAGGCTCAGGTGCAGCATCAGCAGCAAGCACAAACTTTACAGCGTGTGATGGATCGAACCAGTAAAACAATTAAAGCGCTGGACGTGCAATACAAATACCAGGCTAAAGAAGTAACTTCAGCCGTAGGCTTGTTGCTGAAGCAGTTGGAAGAGGGGCTTCATCCCCTCGATATTGAGGAGCGTCAGCGTCGTATTTTGCAGTACATTATTGATGACTTCCGTTCGCGTATGACTTTGCTGTTCCGCACGGGGCTATCTATCGACAAGGCACTTGCGGATCTAAAGTCTTCGGTAGACGCCGAGAGCTAGCTTGAGTGCAATTCTTTCATCGCGGCATTCCACTCACCCCGAGTCAGTTGGGGCATGACTTTGCAAGCAGCGTAGATGCTGTCCTCGGTTTTATTGAAGTCATCAGCAGGTGCTTTTTTGAGTACGTAGCTGGCCACTTGTTTGGCGTTACCGGGGTGGCCGATACCCAGGCGCAAGCGGGCAAAGCCGTTGTTGTTGCCCAGCGAGCTGATGATGTCCCGCAGGCCGTTGTGTCCGCCGTGACCTCCGCCGATTTTCAATTTGGCAACGCCAGGAGGCATGTCCAGTTCATCGTGGGCGACCAGGATGGCTTCCGGCGGAATCTTGTAGAAGTTGGCCAGGGCGCCGACGGATTGGCCGCTGCGATTCATGTAGGTCGCTGGAATTAGCAGGCGCACGGGACGGTTGTCGATCGAGACTTGTGCGATGTTGCCGAAGAATTTTTTCTCTGGGGAGAGTGGGGTGCCGCATTGGCGGGCCAGCTCGGTGACAAAATCGGCTCCGGCATTGTGGCGGGTTTGATCGTATTCGCTACCGGGATTTCCCAGGCCGACAATCAGCTGAATCGGAGTGTCCATAAATGAAGAATCCCTGATGCAGTGCTAGGTTATGGGGTCAAAAACTAGGTTGTGGGGTCAAAAACTAGGTTGTGGGGTCTAAAAATAGGCTGTGGGCTCTAAATAGAGAGTCACAACAAAAACGGCCGGGAGTGTCTCCACTCGCCGGCCGTTCGTCAAGGGTTGCGCAAGCGCTAACCTTGGAGGGCGTTCGCCAAAATTACTCGGCAGCGCCTTCTTCGCCCTCTTCAGAGGCTTCTTCGTCAGCTTCAACCATGCCTTTAGGCTTGATGATTGAAACAACGGCGCCGTCGTGGTCTTCACCGTGAGACAGAGCAACAGAAGTGACGCCTTTTGGCAGGGTCAGGTCGGAAATGTGCAGAGTCTGACCCAGTTCAATGTCAGCCAGATCGACTTCGATGAACTCTGGCAGGTTGGCTGGCAGACATTCAATTTCCAGCTCGGTCATGGTGTGAATCGCTTTACCACCTTGCAACTTAACGCCTTTGCTCGCTTCTTCGTTCAAGAAGTGCAGAGGTACATTAACGGTAACTTTCTTGGTCTTGGAGACGCGCAGGAAGTCAGCGTGCATGATCAGCGCTTTGGAAGGGTGACGCTGCAGATCTTTCAGCAGAACGTCTTCGCTTTTATCATCGATCTTGATGGTGATGATGTGCGAGAAAAACGCTTCGTTTTCCAGTTGCTTAACCAGATCTTTGTGTGGAATCTGGATGTTGGCAGGCTTTTTCTTACCACCGTAAACGATAGCAGGAACTTGGCCTTCGAGACGACGCAGGCGGCGGCTCGCACCTTTCCCTGCATCTTCACGGGCTACGGCATTCAATACAAAATCTTCAGACATGTGTCTTTCCTCGATAATTTCTGCCAGGTTCCGCGACCAGAAACGTGACAGATTTAAAAGCACTAAAGCCTGCGTATCGCCCTTAACAGGGTCGGGAGCAGGCTTTAGCGGTGTTTTCTGAGAGAAATGCTTGTTAAATCAAAGGCTTGGAATAGCCTTTATCGGTGTTTAACGAAACATTGCGCTCAGAGATTCTTCGTTGCTCAGGCGGCGTACCGCTTCGGCCAGCATGACCGACAAAGTGAGCTGGCGGATTCTACCACAATTTTTGGCTTCGTCACTCAATGGGATGGAATCGGTGACAACTAATTCGTCCAGGACGGAATTGGTGATGTTGTCCAATGCTTTTCCAGACAGAACCGGGTGAGTACAGTAAGCGATGACTTTCTTGGCACCGAAATCTTTCAGAGCCTTGGCTGCGCCGCAGAGGGTGCCAGCGGTATCAACCATGTCGTCTACCAGCAGGCAGGTACGGCCTTCCACATCACCAATCAGGTTCATGACTTCGGCAACGTTGGCTTTCGGGCGACGTTTATCGATGATGGCCAGCTCGATACCGATTTGTTTTGCCAGAGCGCGGGCGCGAACTACACCGCCGATGTCCGGGGATACAATGATCAAGTCTTCGTAGTTTTGCTTGTTGATGTCGTCCAGCAAAACGGGTGAGCCGTAGACGTTGTCGACAGGTACGTCGAAGAAGCCCTGAATTTGCTCGGCGTGGAGGTCTACGGTCAGTACGCGGTCAATGCCAGCGCCAACCATCATGTCTGCAACCACTTTAGCGGTAATGGGTACACGGGAGGAGCGCACTCGGCGATCCTGACGGGCGTAACCAAAGTAAGGTACGACCATGGTGATGCGGGCAGCGGATGCGCGACGGAGGGCGTCGACCATCACGATCAGTTCCATCAGGTTGTCATTGGTGGGTGCGCAAGTGGACTGAACCACAAAAACATCGCGTCCGCGGACGTTTTCATTCAACTCAATGTTGATTTCGCCGTCTGAAAATTTACTGACGGTGGCGTCTCCCATAGGGATGCCCAGGCGATCCACGATCTGGTTGGCCAGTTCGGGGTTAGCGTTGCCGGTGAAGACCATTAATTCAGACACGAGCGGTACCTTTTCTTGGTTTGAACAAATCTGTAATGAAAGAGGTTAGCAGTTTTTTGGAACATGAGGCCACGTGCCGACATCTGTTGTCTGTTGTGTGCGTCTTTCACGGCTGCTAATACAAAAACAGCCGACCTTCTCAGATCAGCTGTCCTTGTTTGGCTCTGTACTTGGCGACAGAGTTCTTAAATATGGCTGGGGTGGAAGGATGGCAGAAGCGCTTTGCGCTTTCGAACCTTCTGCGTCAGCTCTGCTGACAAGGTTCTCATCCTTACCGGTTTCCCAGTTCTAAACAAGGCGGTGCTAAGCTTGGCCTTGTTTATTGCAATATGGCTGGGGTGGAAGGATTCGAACCTTCGCATGACGGGATCAAAACCCGCTGCCTTACCGCTTGGCTACACCCCAGTAGTGTTGTTTCACAACTTTGGTTACCGGTTTAACAGTTGATGCACCTGAGACTGATTGACTCCGCGAGCAACAAATCCTTGAAGGGTGTCTGGCGCTTTGGCCAAGACCGCCTCAGCTGAGGCTTTGTTGTCGAACGGGGCAAACACGCAGGCACCTGTTCCGGTCATCTTGGCATCGCCATATTGGCTTAACCAGTCCAGTGCTTTTTTGACCTCAGGGTAGAGGGTTAGCACCAGTGGCTGACAGTCATTGTGACCGCCCTGCTCAAGAAAGGCCGCTACTGTAATGTTCGAAGTGTCTCTTGTCAAATCTTTGTGTGAAAAAATTTCAGCGGTAGAGACATGGCAGTTTGGTGTCAGGACGAGGAACCAATCTTGAGGCATTTCAACAGCTTGCAGTTGTTCGCCGACCCCTTCGGCCCAGGCGGTTTTGCCTCTGACAAAGACCGGTACATCGGCACCCAATTGCCTGCCCAGTTGGGCCAGGGTGTCGATATCCAGCTCAAGGTTCCAGAGGGTGTTAAGTGCCAGCAGGGTGGTTGCAGCATTGCTGCTGCCGCCGCCGATACCTCCGCCCATGGGCAGTCGTTTCGTCAGTTGGATGTTAGCGCCCAGTGGGGTGTTGGGTTTCAGTTGCTGCAGGATACGGGCGGCTTTCACGATCAGGTTGTCTTCAGCAGCAACATCGGGAATGCCCGGTTGCAGGGTGATGATACCGTCGTCGCGGGACTGAAAGCTCAATTCGTCGCCGAAGTCGAGCAGTTGAAACAGGGTCTGCAGCGTGTGGTAACCGTCTTCGCGCTGTCCGGTGATGTGCAGGAACAGGTTGAGTTTGGCTGGAGAGGGTAAGGTGAGTGACTTCATGCAGTTGTTTTCATTCAGTTGGCTACAGAATTGAGTGGTTAGTGCTAGCCGGGATACAGGACTGGCTGCGATTGGGGCTATTTAGGGTTTAGGGCGAGCCGCTCAAGGTGGTGTCGCTTGTTGAGGCCTTGTCTGACGAGGCCTTATCTGGCGAAGCATCGTCTGACGAGGTATTGTTCAGCTGCCAGTCTTTAATAATAAAGGTCAGCTTAATATCACTGTCTTGTCCCGGGGCCTGATAGCGAGCGATTACCTTGCTGGGCAGGTGCCAGCCATTTAACTGTTGATAGCGAGGGTAGCTGAGTTGCCAGTGATTTTGCTGCAGGCTGAGCAGAGTGCCATCGCTGTTATGTGTGAGGTTGTCGACCGGTTTGTTCGGGGCGGGAATGCCTTTCACCCAGTAGTACAAATCACTCACCGGCAGCCACCAGCCCATAGCGTTGAGCATCAGCAGTTCCGGAGTGGCGGCGTAGAGCGTGTCTTCGCCGGCCCGTTCCAGAGATACCTGCGACTGGTCTCCACGAATCCAGACCGATCCTTGCCCCAGTGGGCCGCTGAGATGAATGGCGAATTCTTTAGGCTGTTGCTCCCAATTTAGGTAGGCGCTGCCGGAATCGCTCGATGTGCGTATGCCGAGTTTCCCCTGAACCTGCCAAAATTCAATGCTGCCCAGAATCTGCTGATAGTTGTTCCAGTCCGATTGGATGGATGGGGCCTGGGGCAGAGGAGGAGCCTCATGGTGAGCTGGCATTGGGGATTGGCTGACACAGGCATTGAGCAGCAGTACAAGAACTAGTGAGAGCGCAGTCGGCAGAGCAGGACGCAGATTGATCACCGGTATGAGTGGACGTGTTTGGGCAAAATTGAAATTCATAGTGGCACGATTGAAATTCATAGTGGCAGGATTGTTTACCGGGAGGTGTAAAGAAAGTGGCCAGAGCCTGTTTTATCAGGCTCTTTCGAGTGCGGCCAGCCGTAATGTATTAACAGGCGCGACCGTACTTTAAGGGTTGGAAGTGGTGCTTTCAATGGCTTTCAGACGGTTGATTACATCAGTGATGATACGACTGTCAGGATGGAGTTGCAGGCCTTGTTTCCAGATCTCTTCGGCTTCTTCCCGTTGTCCGCTGACCCAGAGTACCTCGCCGAGATGTGCGGCGATCTCGTGATCGGGGTAGGCCTTCATGGCTTCCTGCAATCGTAAAATAGCCTCCGGATAGTTGCCCAGACGGTATTGAACCCAGCCCATGCTATCGAGAATGGCCGGGTCATCGGGCTTGAGTTGCAGTGCCTGTGATATCAGTACGTAGGCCTCATCGTAACGTGTTGTGCGATCAGCCAGCGTGTAGCCCAGAGCATTGAGTGCTGTGGCGTTGTCGGGGTCTGATTTCAGAATCAGACGCAGATCGTCTTCCATATCATCGAGGCGATCGAGCTGTTCATTGACCATGGCCCGGCTGTAAAGCAGAGGTGGGCTGTTGGGAAACTGGGAGATTCCCTCCGATAGCACTTTTTGCGCGTCGGTCAGTTGCAGGTGTTTACTGAGAACTTCGCCTTCAAGCAGATAGAAGCGTTCAGCTTGTGCCGGAAACCGCTCGCGCAACAAATTCAGGCGTTTGTGGGCTGCGCCGGTTTGTCCGCCGCGTACCAGGATGTCTGTGGATTGAAGCGCTGCGGGCATGAAGTCAGGACCCGGTTCCACTTGCAAAAAGTATTGCAGAGCCATATCCCACTGCTGCTCTTTTTCGGAGATGCGTCCCAGGTAATAGTAGGCCGATGAGCGATGATGTTCGAAGGCCGTCAGCTCGAGAAAGTAGTTTCTCGCCGTGTCCAGCTCGCCGCGTTCATTGTTGATCAGCGCCAGCGCGTAGATGAGTTCCGGGTCATTGGGACTGTTTTCCAGCAACTCGTCGAATTGCGCCTGCGCTTTTTCCAGATCGGTAGTGGCCAGTAGGCGTGCATACTGTAACCGCAGACGGTCATTATCCGGGTGGCGGTTGAGCAGGGTGGCGGCTCGCTTTATCGCTTCATCCTCGCGGTCCAGCAGTGTCAGGAGGCGAGTCTCCAGGATGACGGCAGGAATCAGCTCGTCATTGATGTCGAGCGCCTTGCGCGCCATTTTCAGGGCGTCTTCCGGTTGATTTTGCTGCTGATACATCAACCCGAGGCCCACCAGAAGTTCGGTATCTTTGGGGTATTGCTTGTTCAGAGTCAGATATTGCTGGATCAATGCTTCCCGCTCTTCATTGCTGCTGGAGGCAGCCTGGGCGGCGATAATCTGGTAAATCGCCTTGCCACCATGATCTTGCAGGTAGTTGGATTGCTCCATGGCCTTGTCCAATTGGCCACTTTGCGCCAGCTCGGTGGCAGCGGTATAGCGCGCTTCAAGATCCTCGGGACTGATGTCAATCCACAGCAGAGAGGTATCCAGGGCGGCCTGTCGGGCATTCAGATAGCGGGCGATACGAGTGGCGCGGGCGGCAACTCCAGGGTCTCGTGTTTTGTGAGCCTGCTGGATGTAATTGCCCAGAGCGATGTCATAGCGCTCCCGGCTGCCGGCCATTTCAGCCACCAGCAGGGCATAAAGTGTTTCCGCGGGAAAGGGGCGCTCGGGCACTTCGATCTGTTTCGGAGGCGCCGTGTCGGCGATGGCTTCATCGGCCGTAAGTGTATCGGACCTGGTGGGTTGAGCGATCAGAGAGCACCCTTGCAGTAACAGAGCTGGCAACAGGGCGGCGATGGCCAAAAAAGGCGTGGCTGTCGTCGTGAGAGAGCGTCGAATCATGAGCTGGCTGCTTGTCTGATTGGGCAAAGGAATCTCGTCTAAGTCATTGGGGCTGGTCGAGTCAGTCTTGCCGGTATGTTCAACCCGGTTGCTGAAATTGTGGCCAAAAGTGGGTGAGGATGAGGTCTGCGTCAGCCTTCTCCACAGACCGGTACCGTAGGTCTCTATCCATAAAGCGTAAGACAACCATATCGCTGAAAGGTTGCTGTACTCAATAGCCAGTATAGGTTTGATTTTGTGGGAATGGGAAGAGGCGGTGCAGGCGACGGGTTTTTGATCCACTTTCGGGCAGGATCTGCGAGTAATCCGCCGTCATCTTTGTAATAATAGGCGCCTGTTTAAGCTGGCCTATTGTCAGACGGCTGCTGTAGCCGGAAAATCACGCTCCCTGAGAGGCGTACACAGCCAACACCCCTTGAAACCCAAGACATTTATGACTCAGTTTTAATGAATCCGTTTTTATGACCCTGCTGGCTTTTGGCATTAATCACAATACCGCCTCTTTGGAAATCCGGGAGAGAGTGGCGTTTGCACCTGAACAGATGCGTGATGCCCTGTTGCAGGCGTGTGATTGTCCTGAGCTGGATGAGATTGCGATTCTGTCGACCTGCAATCGCACCGAGGTGTATGTCCAGCTGTCGGCGGGGGTGGACGTGTCACCGCATCAAGTGCAGGGCTGGTTGGCCAGCTATCACCAGTTGAATCATCAGGATCTGGATGCTTGCCACTACTGGTATCAGGGTGGTGAAGCTATCGGTCACATGATGAAGGTGGCCTGCGGGTTAGACTCTCTGGTGTTGGGTGAGCCTCAAATTCTGGGGCAGATGAAGTCCGCCTATACGGTGGCCTGTGACGCCGGAACGGTAGGGCGTGCGCTGCACGGCGCTTTTCATCAGGTGTTTGGTATTGCCAAGCGGGTGCGCACGGAAACCGCGATTGGCGAAAATCCGGTATCTGTCGCCTATGCTGCGGTCACTCTAGCGCAGCAAATTTTCTCCGATCTGAAGCGTGATACCGCGCTGCTAATTGGTGCCGGTGAAACCATCGAATTGGTGGCCCAGCATCTGTCGCAGCAGGGGATTGGCCAGCTGATTGTGGCCAATCGAACTCTGGAACGAGCCAGTCTGCTGGCGGAAAAGTATGACGCCGAAGCGGTGTTGTTGGCGGATATCCCCGAGCATCTGCATCGTGCGGATATCGTCATTACGTCCACCGCCAGCCAATTGCCGTTGCTGGGCAAGGGCGCCGTGGAATCGGCGTTGAAAAAGCGTCGTCACAAGCCCATGTTTATGGTGGATATTGCAGTCCCCCGCGATGTGGAACCGGAAGTCGGCGAGCTGGATGATGTCTACCTCTACAGCGTCGATGACCTGCGAGAAGTGATCGATGAAGGGCTGCGCTCCCGCCAGCAGGCAGCAGAGAAGGCCAATTCCATTGTTGCCGATGGGGTGGAGCAGTACCTCAGTGAGCAGCGGGCTCTGGATTCGGTGTCAACGATTCGTGCCTATCGTCAAAAAGCCGAAGAGTTGCGCGATCAGGAGTTGAGTAAGGCTCTCAAGTCTCTCGAGTCCGGCGCGGCCCCAGAACAGGTATTAAACCAACTTGCCCGCGGCCTGACTAACAAGCTGCTGCACGCGCCGACCACCCGTTTGAAAAAGGCCGGTGCGTCTGGCGACAATCATCTGCTGGATCTGACCCACGAACTGTTTGATTTGTCCCGTGGCGACATCAACAAGCGGGATTTGTAGCGACGCTACCTTCACACCTTGCCTTTGCTGCTGACCAATCAGCAACACGGATCAGCATCCCCTGTACACCGAATTTACGATCGAACCGAATAGCCTGAGACCCATAATATGAAAGCTTCAATATCGGAAAAACTTGAGAACCTGCAGGAGCGCTATGACGAAGTTAGTGCACTGCTCAGTGATGCGGGGATTATTTCGGATCAAAACAAGTTTCGCGAATTGTCCAAAGAGTATGCCGAGCTAGAGCCGGTGGTGAAGTGTTTCCAGGATTACACTCAGGTACTTGAAGATATTGAGGAGGCGCGGGCGCTGCTCAAGGATGGCGACGCGGATATGCGGGAAATGGCTCAGGAAGAGCTGAAGGATGGTGAGTCCCGTCTGGAGCCGTTAGAAGAAGAGCTGCAAAAGCTGCTGTTACCCAAAGACCCGAATGATGAGAAAAATGTCTTTCTGGAAATCCGCGCTGGAACCGGCGGCGATGAAGCGGCCATCTTTTCCGGAGACCTGTTCCGCATGTACTCCAAATACGCTGAAACGCAAAAGTGGAAGATTGAAATTCTCAGCGAAAGCGAGGGCGATCACGGCGGATATAAAGAGATCATTACCCGTGTGGTGGGTCAGGGTGTGTATTCCAAGATGAAATTTGAATCCGGCGCACATCGGGTACAGCGCGTGCCCGAAACCGAATCCCAGGGGCGTATCCACACCTCAGCCTGTACCGTTGCAATCATGCCAGAAGCCGATGAGATGGAAGAAGTGAACATCAACAAGGCTGATTTGCGTATCGATACCTTCCGGGCCAGTGGCGCGGGTGGTCAGCACGTGAACAAAACCGATTCTGCTATTCGTATCACTCACCTTCCTACCGGTGTTGTGGTGGAGTGTCAGGATGAGCGCTCGCAACACAAAAACCGGGCGCGGGCGATGTCATTATTGGCTGCCCGTTTGAAAAATGCGCAGGAAGAAGTGGCGGCGAAAAGCATTGCCGATGAGCGCCGCAATCTGGTGGGCAGTGGCGATCGGTCAGAGCGTATCCGAACCTATAATTTCCCTCAGGGGCGTGTGACCGATCACCGTATTAACCTGACCTTGTACAAGTTGGGTGAAGTCATGGAAGGTGATCTGGATGAAGTGATTCAGCCTCTGGTGAACGAATACCAGGCGGATCAATTGGCCGCGTTGGCGGAATAACCATCCTGACGGGACTTTATCAAACAGGATTTTTTTAAGCAGGACTTTATTAACCAGGATTTTATTAACCAGGACTTTAAGATGTCAGACGTCTCGCAGCCGATCACCATTCAGGTCTGTGTGCAACGCGCACAGGAGTTGGAGCATAGCGAGTCGGCTCGCCTCGACGTTGAGTTGCTGTTGGCATCGGTATTGGAACGTGACCGGGCTTACCTCTACACCTGGCCGGAGAAAGTGCTGACAGAAGCGCAAGTCTCTGCGTTTGAGGCGCTGTTGACGGCGCGGAAGGACGGTCGTCCAGTGGCGCATTTGCTGGGTGAAAGAGAATTCTGGGGATTGCCTCTGGCGGTGGATGATTCCACGCTGATACCCCGGCCGGATACCGAAACATTGGTGGAAGCCGTTTTGGCTCTGGATTTGCCTGACAAAGCCCAGGTTCTGGATCTGGGAACGGGCACAGGGGCTATTGCCCTGGCGCTGGCCAGTGAACAACCCCAATGGTCTGTAACGGCGGTGGATTTTTCTGCGGCGGCGGTGGCTCTGGCCGAACGCAATCGCCAAAATCTGGCGCTGACCAATGTTGGCATTATGGTCAGCAATTGGTTTTCTCAATTACAATGTCGCCAGTTTCATCTAATTGTCAGCAACCCTCCGTATATTGACGAAAACGACCCACACCTTGCGCGTGGGGATGTGCGCTTTGAGCCACTTTCTGCGTTAGTGGCGGAGAATAAGGGCCTTGCTGACCTTCAGCATATTGTCGAAACCGCACGTGAACATTTGCTGCCTGGTGGCAGACTCTTGTTGGAGCATGGGTACACGCAGGGAGAGGCTGTCCGAGGCTTGCTTCTTGAGGCAGGTTATCAGGACATCGAGACCCTGACAGATTTTGGCAGCAACGATCGGGTGACCTGTGGGCGCTATCCGGGTAAACCCTTTTCCTGATTAAGCCTTTAAAGAATAGAAACAGCCAGTAACAGTGAAGATTCGCTTATGAATGATGAACAGCTCT
>NZ_CBFIHX010000031.1:24475-32824 GCF_965662505.1 Pseudomaricurvus sp.
ATTCAGGGGCAAGAAGCCATCTTGAACAGTCGGGCGTTGATTGTCGGGCTGGGTGGTTTGGGTTGTCCCGTTGCTATGTATTTGGCCGCGGCAGGTGTGGGACAGCTGGTGCTGGCGGATTTTGATGAGGTGGATCTGTCCAATTTACAGCGTCAAATTGCTCATGGCAGCAACGATATAGGAACAAATAAGGCGGTGTCAGCGCAGCAAAGTCTCAAGCAACTTAATGCGACCGTAGAAACTATTGTTATTTCTGAGCGTTTGGACGAAATGAGACTTCATGAAGAAGTGAAGTCGGCCGATGTAGTAATAGATTGCAGTGATAATTTCACCACCCGGCATGCTATTAACCGTGCCAGTGTCAGCAGCGGAACACCGCTGGTCTCTGGTGCGGCGATCCGGTTTGAAGGGCAGGTGGCGGTATTTGATCCAAGACAGGGCGAGGCTCCTTGTTACCGTTGCCTCTACGCAGAGGAATCGGATGAGAATCTAACCTGCTCCGAAAGCGGGGTGATTGCGCCTCTGGTGGGGGTGATCGGCTCTATGCAAGCACTGGAAACTTTAAAGGTGTTGGCGCAGGTAGGTCAGCCGCTAACTGCAAAGCTGATGATGTTTGATGGTCTGAGTGCCGATTGGCGTACGTTAAAGTTGCCCCGTGACCCGGCTTGCCCTGTGTGTCATCAAGGGAATAGAAGTTATTCGAAAGGCTAGCGGTGTTCAAAGATAGACCTGTCACAAGTTGTAAATTTATTGAATTGGCGGTAATGAGTTGGCAGATATGCAGTTAAAAACCGAGGCAAAGCACAGTGCCGTGGAGCTGATCAGAAAGTTCCAGCGGTTGTTTAAAGATCTGAATCACAAGCAGATCGCTGAACGCCTGGTAAAGCTGGTTGTGGCTCAGCCTGTGATTACCCGCTGTGTTCTGGTGGTGTGCCGTGATGATGAGTTGTATGTCGAAGCCATGGTTCATGGAGACACTTCCGTGAGCTTATCTGCACCACTGAATAGCTTTCAAAATCTTCCTCAGGGCTTAATCCGTCAGGCGTTTCACTCAGTTGAAGCCACAGGCTTCGAACTTGGTAGCGACAATGAGACGACTGCGTCACTCGGTTTGGGCGACCTCAAAGCGGATGTTCAGAGCGTGGCGGTTCAGCCTGTTGGGGATGAGGATAGCTCCGTGGCGGTGTACTACTGTGAATCCAGCACTGACCATGAGCAATTGCAGGCCGCTATGAGTCGTTTGGACAGCTTGTGGGCATTCAGTGGCCTGATGATTTATCAGGTTATCCAGATGCGCCACTATGCGGAGCAGGCGGATAAATTCCGCATCGCTGAACAGGCGCTTTGGGCCAGTGAAACCTACCTGAATGCGATCCTGTATTACTCGCCGGCGCTGATCTCAGTGAAGGATCTCGACGGTAATGTGGTGTTGGCCAGTGATCACTTTAAACACATCGAAGGAATCTCGGACGACGGTTATGTGGGCAGCAATATCCAGGATGTCTACGAGCCGGAGCTCGCCCAAAAGATTACTGAAGCTGACTCGCTCGTTCTCGAAACGCTGGAGCCTCATGAGCTTGAGGAAGAGATCCGCCACAAGGATGGTTCGCTCCATACTTACTGGATGGTGCGCTTCCCGCTGAGAGACAAGAAAGGAAAGGTCTTCGGTCTCTGTAGCATCAGTACCGATATTACTGAGCGTAAAAACGCCGAAGATGCGTTGCGCGACCAGCAGTCTCGCCTGAATTATATGGCGTTTCACGACTCCCTGACTTCTCTGCCCAACCGGGCATTGTTCTACGATCGCATTAATCACGGCCTGGCGCGGGCCCGACGCAGCGGGAATCGTCTGGCGTTGATGCTGCTCGATCTGGATCGTTTTAAGAATATTAACGACAGTCTTGGGCACGATGCCGGGGACATGTTTTTGAAAGCGCTGTCAAAGCGTCTTGAAGAAAATGTGCGAGATATGGACACCGTTGCCCGCCTTGGCGGGGACGAGTTTGTTCTGGTGCTGGAAGGCGTCCACTCGGAAGAGGATATTGCCTGCGTTGCCCGCAAGGTGTTGGCCAGTGTCGCGAGACCGATTAACGTGATGAAGCACGAGATTTCCACCTCGGCCAGTATTGGCATCAGCGTTTTCCCGCAGGACGGTGATGAGGCGGACAGTTTGTTGAAGCACGCTGATATTGCCATGTACAAAGCCAAAGAGGCGGGCAAGGATAACTTTAAATTTTATGCCGATGGCATGAGCGCATCGGCAGTGAACTTTTTGTTGCTGGAAAACGACCTGCGCCGAGCCATCGATACCGACCAGTTGTTGCTTCACTATCAGCCACAGTTTGATTTACAAACCGGAAGTCTGTTGGGGATGGAAGCGCTGGTTCGCTGGGAGCACCCCGAACGGGGTCTTGTGTCTCCCGCCCACTTTATTCCACTCGCGGAAGAGACCGACCTGATTGTCCTTCTGGGTGACTGGGTATTGCGTGCCGCGTGTCAGCAGCAAAAAATCTGGCTGCGCGAGGGGAAGTATTGTCAAAAAGTCTCTGTGAACCTGTCGCCGAGACAATTGCGTGAGCGTAGCTTTACGCAACGGGTGGGAGAAATTCTGAAACAAACCGGCTTGCCCGCCCGCTATCTTGAGCTGGAAATCACCGAGAGTTCGGCCATGGAGCATGCGGGTCAGACCATCAACATGATGAATGAACTCAATGCGATGGGGGTTTCACTGGCGATTGACGATTTTGGCACAGGCTATTCGTCGCTGGCGTATCTGAAGCGCTTCCCAATTCAGAAGTTAAAAATTGACCGCAGTTTTATCAACGACATTGCCACGGATCAGAACGACGCCGCAATTGCGAAATCCATTATCAACCTGGCCCACAACATGGCATTGAATGTGGTTGCTGAGGGGGTGGAATATGAAGAGCAGGCGGAGTGGTTGCGGCAACAAGGTTGCGATATGGTTCAGGGCTTTTTGTACGCCAAACCTATGTCGGTAGAGCAGCTGGATCAACACTTGCGCGGTGGCGAGTTCTATTCTACGGCCAATGTGGTGACTTTAAGCAATAAATTGGCTTGATCAATGATTGGCGTATTTTAGCTAATGGCCAGAGACAGTTTTTGTACCTGAGGCGACAAACTGAAGGTGCCGCTCAGATTCAACGTTAAATCCATCAGTTCGTCCCAGGCGTCGGCGCGGCGCAAGCCTTTGATCGCTTTGTCGATACCGTTTGCCTTGCGCAGCAGCATTTGCAGCTGGGTCAGTTTTAAGCGGCGCAGAGCGTTGGCGACCAGGGCTTTCCTTTTATCCCAAACCCCGGCACTTTTGGCAGCACGATCCAGTGGTTGGCCCTGCTGCATGGCGTGGGCAATCTGAGACAGTGTGCGGATTTCCCTTGCCAGTGCCCACAGGATTACTGTGGCATCGGTGCCTTCTCCTTTCAGCCCCTGTAGGGTGCGAACCGCAGAGCGAGCATCGCCGTGCAGGGCTTTATCGATCAAGTTGAATACATCGTAGCGGGCGCTGTCAGCCACGGAGCCGGCAATCATTTCGGCAGTGACCTGACCATCCACAGCCAGTAGTTTCAGTTTTTCAATTTCCTGGGCAGCGGCTAATAGATTGCCTTCAATACGGGCTGCCAGCATTTCAATGGCATCATGACTGGCTGTCATGCCGGCCAATTGAATGCGCTGATCAATCCAGCGGGGCAACTGTGGCGGCGCGATAGGCCAAATCTGCACAAAGGTCGCCACCTTGTCGACCGCTTTAAACCATTTGCTGCGTTGACTGCTGCCATCGAGTTTGGGCATCACAATCAGCAGTAGCGTGTCTTCAGGTGGGTTTTCGCAGTAGCGGGTCAGGGCTTTGCCACCCTTGTCACCAGGCTTGCCGTTGTCGATGCGCAGTTCAAGGATTTTGCGATCAGCGAAGAGCGACAGGCTGTTGGCGGAGGTTAGGAGTTCATCCCAGTCGAAGCTGGCCTCGGCGTGATGCAGCTCGCGCTCGGTGAATCCGGCCTTGCGGGCAGCCTGACGAATCAGGTCACAACTTTCCTGCACCAGCAGAGGTTCGTCTCCGCTGATGAGATAGACGGGAGCCAGCTGTTTGCGCAGGGCTCCATTCAGTTGATCAGGGCGCAGTTTGGCCATTGGTTTCGCTGTTGTTAATGGCAGAAGAGGAGGGCTCGACGGCCTCAGACGGGTTCGTGCTTTGAGCCTGTTCCTGGCTGACAAAGCGCAGGCGACGCAGGATCTGTTGAACCAGGTTGTTGCGCATTTCCTGCTTGATTAGACGCTCTTCTTCGGATTTTGCCACGACCGCATCACGGTTGAAAGTGTAAGAGCGGTAGGTGCTGGCATTGTTGTTGGCCACTTCTTCGCCGGCTTGATTGGTGATGCGGTAGTCGACGCTCATATTGAGTTCGTACTCAGCCGCCAGCGCATCGTTGCCGACGGAAACCGTGCGGCGATCCTGCTCTTCATTACTCAGGATAATACTGTATTGAGCTTCAGCAGAGTTGTCGGTGGTGGTGACATTGTTGGACACCAGAGTGCGTTTCAGGTCCGTGATCAGAGAGCCATGACTGTCGTCAGCCGTAACGAATACGCTTTCGAGATCCAGCGGCATACTCATGGAGCCTCGCAAGTGCCAGCCGCAGGCGCTTAACAAAGTCGTAGTAAGTACAGTGCTAACAAGGATGGTGAGCAATTTCTTCATAAAATATCCATTTTCTGATTATTTATATAACTCTGACAGTGTCATCGCGAGCTGCAGATAGTTTTCCCTGCGAGGCTCGCGATAACCTTATCTTTTGCTTTATTTAACGGCGAAAGTTACCAGTTTTCCGGGGATGACTTTGCACATTTTGATCTCTTTACCCTCCAGGAATTTCTGCACATTCGGATCGCTCTTGGCGAGTTCAATGATGCTGTCCTGGCTGGCGTCGGCGGCGACGTCCAGTTTGGCCCGTACTTTACCATTAATTTGCACGACCAGCTGAATCGAGGTTTTCACCAGAGCCGCTTCATCGACTTTCGGCCACTCGGCATCAATCACCTGATCGCCATTCCCCAAGGTCTGCCACAAAGCGTGAGCGATGTGAGGCACGATGGGAGCCAGCAGCAGGGTGGCGGACTCCAGCGCTTCACGTTCAACCGCACGGGTCTGGGACGAGGCACGGTCGGCGTTGCGGGTGATGTCGTTGAGCAGTTCCATCACTGCCGCAACGGCGGTGTTGAAGGTCTGGCGACGACCGAAGTCATCGCTGACCTTGGCAATGGTCTCATGAGTTTTACGACGCAGGTCTTTCTGGGCATCGTTCAGGGAATCCAGTGTTTCGGCATTCAACTCAGCGACGTCACCGGCGGCCAGGTGCCCGTGAACGGTTTTCCACAGGCGGCGCAAGAAGCGGCTGGCGCCTTCCACCCCGGAATCGCTCCATTCCAGCGTTTGCTCCGGGGGGGCTGCGAACATGGTGAACAGACGGACGGTGTCGGCACCGTATTGATCCACGGCGGTTTGCGGATCAATACCGTTGTTTTTGGATTTGGACATCTTGGTCATGCCGCCCATTTCCAGTTCGCCGGCTTCCGGGTGAGAGGCTTTCAAAACCTTACCCTTGTCGTCGCGTTCCAGTTCAACCTCAGCCGGGTTAAACCACGTTTTGCTGCCATCGTCGTTCTGTTTATAGAAGGAGTCCGCCAGTACCATGCCCTGGCACAACAACTGTTTGAACGGCTCGTCGGAGTTCACCAGACCTTCGTCGCGCATCAGTTTGTGGAAGAAGCGGGCGTAGAGCAGGTGCAGAATGGCGTGTTCGATTCCCCCTACGTACTGATCCACTGGCAGCCAGTAGTTGGCGCGATCCGGATCCAGCATGCCCTGTTCAAAATCTGGACAGGTGTAACGGGCGTAATACCAGGAGGACTCCATAAAGGTGTCGAAGGTATCGGTTTCGTGTTCCGCGCCTGCTGCGTACCAATCAGCTTTACGCCACTCGGTATCGGATTTGATGGGGCTGTTGGTGCCGTCCATGATCACGTCTTCAGGCAGCAGAACCGGCAGTTTTTCCATTGGCACCGGAATCTCGCCGCCTTCAGGCAGGTTCAGCATAGGGATGGGAGAGCCCCAGTAGCGTTGACGGGATACCCCCCAGTCGCGCAGGCGGTAATTGGTCTTCACGGAACCTTTGCCAGCGTCGTAGAGCGCCTTGGCAATGGCATCGAAGGCTTTCTTGAACGTCAGGCCGTCAAACTGGCTGGAATTGACCAGCTGGATGTCGGTCTTGCGGGCGTACCACTCCTGCCATTCGGAACTGGAAAATTCATCCTCGCCTTTCGCGGTGCTGGCAATGACCTGTTTGATCGGCAGGCTGTACTTGTTGGCAAAGGCAAAGTCACGCTCATCGTGCGCGGGTACCGCCATTACAGCGCCAGAGCCGTAATCCATCAATACGTAGTTGGCGATCCAGACCGGTACTTCTTCACCCGTCAGCGGGTGGATGGCCTTCAGGCCGGTATCCAGGCCTTTTTTGTCCATGGTGGCCATGTCGGCTTCGGCTACGGAATTGGTTTTGCATTCCTGAATAAAAGCAGCCAGTTCAGTATTGTCTTTGGCCAATTGCAGGCTGATGGGGTGCTCGGCGGCCAGACTGACGTAAGTTACGCCCATCAAGGTGTCAGGCCGGGTGGTGTAAACGTCAAAGCTGGTATGTTCTGCAACAGGAGCGGCTAAATCAAAGGTCATCTCGACACCTTTGGATTTGCCAATCCAGTTCTTCTGCATGGTTTTGACCTGTTCAGGCCAGTCCGGCAGACCGTCGAGGCTGGTTAACAGCTCATCGGCGTAATCGGTGATTTTAATGAACCACTGAGGAATCTCTTTGCGTTCCACCAGCGCGCCGGAGCGCCAGCCGCGTCCATCGATAACCTGCTCGTTCGCCAGTACCGTCTGATCCACAGGATCCCAGTTGACGGTCGCCATCTTTTTATAAACCAGACCCTTTTCGTACAGACGGGTGAAGAACCACTGTTCCCACTTGTAATAGCTGGGCTGACAGGTGGCCAGCTCACGGCTCCAATCAAAACCAAAGCCCAGGCTTTTCAGCTGGCCTTTCATATAGTCAACGTTGCTGTAGGTCCAGTTGGCCGGTGCAGTCTTGTTGGCGATGGCCGCGTTCTCGGCGGGCAGGCCAAAAGCATCCCATCCCATAGGGTGCAGAACGTTCTTGCCTTGCATGCGCTGATAGCGGGAGATCACATCAGTGATGGTGTAGTTGCGCACGTGACCCATATGCAGCTTGCCGCTGGGGTAGGGAAACATGGCCAGACAATAGAATTTCTCTTTGGATGCGTCTTCGGTTACTTCAAAACACTGTTGGGTGTCCCAGTCTTGCTGGGCCTGGGCTTCAATCGCCGATGGTTGATATTGCTCTTCCATTGTCTCCGTGGACCTGTCTGTAAACCTGCAATTGGACAATCAGAGGGCTGGTTAAGGCCGCCTGATGTCGCGGGAATAGTGATACGTGAGCGCGTCACACCGTCTGAGGCGGCAGGGCGTCACAAAGCGCAACATTATAGGCGCTGTCGGATGAGAAAGCGATGCAGCATTGATCCTACCAGGGTGTCGGGGAAGAGGGGTTTTGCTGTGCTTTTGCTCGTAAAACGACCAGAGGTGGCGTTATCAGGCTGTTTGGCCAAGAAAATCTTTAAGATCAAGTGCTTAAGTGTGGTGCGCAGGTCGATGATTTCGCCCTTTGAGGATGCGTGGCGCGAAAGGGAAAAGAGACTACAGGAATAATTGTTAAATTTTGTTGACAACGTTGTCTGGGTGCGTGTAGTTTTATTCTCAAGACAACGTTGTCCTCTCGTTAAGCTGATACAGCTGGACTGATACAGAAGCGGGAAGTTGTTTTCCTAAATAACGATAGTTCTGAACATTAAGAGCAAATGAACTCCATGTCTGAGGAGACTACATCATGGCGATAAATCTACGGGGTGCGATCCGTGCTATTAACAGTGCGGTTCTGGTTGGCGGTTCTTTAAGTGCAATGGCTTTGTCCGGGGCAGTGTATGCCCAGGACGATAAAGTCGAAAGAATTGAAGAGGTTGAGGTTTTGGGGATTCGCCAAAGCCTGCAAAAAAGTATGGATATCAAGCGCTTTTCAAGTTCTGTGGTTGATGCCATTACGTCAGAAGATATTGGCAAATTTCCAGATAAGAACGTAGCGGAATCCTTGGCTCGTATTCCTGGTGTGGCGATTTCCCGTGACTTCGGTGAGGGCCAGGGTGTCACAATCCGTGGTATGGAACCTTCCCGCAACCTGACTTTGGTGAATGGCCAAGCTG
>NZ_CBFIHX010000032.1:0-32777 GCF_965662505.1 Pseudomaricurvus sp.
CCATAGCCATCCACATATTCAATGTAGCCGTTTAGGCGACCCGGTAGGGGGAAGCTGAGACTGAGCGTGGTGGAGGTGTGGTTATCCTTGCTGCGAAAATTGTTGCGTACCAGCGCAGACAGGACAAAGTCCTCGTCCCACTTGTAGGTGGCGATAAAGTCCGCGTAGCCGAGATAGGCCTCAATGTCGGGATTGTCATCGTCTTTTTCATCTTCAGGAATTCGATACCAGGGTTTGACGGTGAATCCCCATTGGTTCCGAGCGAAGACAAAATTAGCAAAAATGCGGTTCCAGCTGCGTGACAGGGGTTCGCCGCGACCGTTGGATTGATGCACAAAACCCACGGAGGTTTCCTCCAGAGTGGCTCCGAATACGTTCATGCGAGTGGGAAACGACCAGTAGATTTCTGGTTCGTAATTGGTTTCCCGAAAGGGGGCCGAGGCATCACCGTTGTAGGCCTGCCAGAGGGATACCTGTGTGTACCCCATCCACAACGTGGTTTTGTCGAACAGAAAGTCTTTGGCAATGGGCACTTTCAGGCTGATCTGGAATTTGATTTCTTCGTTGTCCAGTGATTCATCCGCCAGGGATAGGTTGCTGCTGTAAGGTTCGCCGTTGGGATCTTCAAGGTAAGTGTAAGGCAGGATATAGGTTTGGCGATGGGGCAAAATGACGAAGCGATTGTCTGCCAGCTGGTCTTCACTGTTCAGGCGAACCTCGACATCGGATACCTCTTCGGCAGGCGGGATATTTTCTGCCGTGCTCTCGGAGGTCGACTGTTTGGCGATCGCTTCCTTAATTTCCGCTTCCGGCACGCCAAACAGCTGGTCATAGCATGATAGGCGAGCAGTGTCCTCCTCAATGGATCGGCATTCCTGCTGCGTTTCTGCATGCGTGTTGAAGGTGGTTGCCAGTAGAAGAAACACAAAGGGTCGCATCAAGGTTGTCCTTACCAGGAGGTAATTTAGGGCGGGGTGGGCATGGGGTTGAAGGTCGGACATCAGTATAAGCAACTGACCGCTGGCTTGCAGTGAATTTATCCAGTCTTGTGAGGTTTTAAGCAGTCTCTTTGAGTAATAAGACTGTTTGTGAACTTGTGCTAGTCTGCGCAATGGCTCAGACTTTGGGCCTACTACATTCGTTATCAGGAGAGATACAATGACAATTCAAGTTGGCGACAAAATCCCATCCGTCACATTACAGGTTATGGGCGAGAAAGGGCCGGAAAAAGTCACCACGGACGAGCTGTTCAGCGGCAAAAAAGTGGTCATGCTGGCTGTGCCTGGGGCTTTTACACCGGGTTGCTCCATGACGCACTTGCCGGGTTTCGTGGTCAAGGTTGATGAAATCAAAGCCAAAGGTGTTGATGAGGTAATCTGTACCTCTGTCAATGATGCGTTTGTGATGGCTGCCTGGGGTAAAGATCAGAACGCCGAGCACATTACCATGCTGGCAGACGGCAATGGAGACCTGGCAGCGGCCTTGGGTTTGACCATGGATGCCAGTGGTTTTGGTTTGGGTGCAGTACGCAGTCAGCGCTACGCCATGATCGTCAATGACGGTGTGATCGAACTGTTGAATGTGGATGCAGGTAGCATTGATAAGAGCAGTGCAGAGACCATTCTTGCGGCGCTCTAATGGCAGGCTTCTGCCATAACGCCGTATTGCCGTATTAAAGAAGTAACGGTATTTAAGCACACAGTATTAAGAAGCAAAATAATGAAATATCTGGCTTACGCTTTGGGCACCCTGATCCTTGGGGTGGTATTGGTGATCGGCTGGGCGTGGCAGACCGTAGTCTGGTATCCACCGGTGGTGGATGTTGCGACCTCCTGTGATCAACCGGTGGCTCCATGGCCTGATCGTGGAGCGGCCACTCAGTCTCCGGTGCGTAAGTCAGATAACCTGCCAATCGAAGCCGAATTGCTGTCCAGCGGTTCCCGCCTTATAGAAAGTTCCCGTGACAGTAGCCCCCCTAACAACAGCAAATTGAAAGTGATGAGCTTCAATGTGCAATACATGGCGGGAAAGAATTATGTGTTTTTCTACGATGTTGAAGGTGGTCCAGATAACCAGCCGAGTAAAGTCGATACAGAGTTGACCCTGGACCGTGTGGCGGAAATCATCGAAGATGAAAACCCCGACGTCTTGATGCTGCAGGAAATCAATGATGAGCACGACAGTCGGACGTACTTTGTCGACCAGGTGGCGGCGCTGCAGCAACGATTAGGTTCGCAGGCTTATCCCTGTCACACCAGCGCCCATTACTGGCAGGCCGGCTTGGTTTTACACCCCAATGTATTGGGAGCGGTGAGCATGAAGTTGGTCACTCTATCCCGTTATCCCATGACGCAGGCAAGGCGCCATCAGTTACCGCTGATGGATCACGATCCGCTGACCACCCGGTTTTATTTTCAGCGAGCGGTGCTGGAATCCTGGATGGCGACGGAGTCGGGCAAACCGGTTGCGTTGCTGAATACTCACTTTGATGCCTGGGGCGAAGGTTCCGGATTGATGCAGAGTCAGGTGGCCACCACTTCGGCGGTTATCGACTCGCTGGAGCGTCAGCAGATTCCCTGGATTCTGGGCGGTGATTTCAATCTGCTGCCGGATGACGGGAACCGACAATGGACCCTGCTTACGGAAGCTCACGGTCAGGGTTTTGATGAGCAGACGGCGCTGGCGGCTTTGTCTGATCGATATCGGCAAATTCCTTCGTTAATGGATCTGACGGGTTCGCATCCTGAACAATGGTATACCCACTTCCCCAATGACCCGTCCGTCAGTGGTCCGGATCGCACGCTGGATTATTTGTTCTACAGTGACCAGTGGCAATTGAACGATGCCTATATCCGGCAGAGCGATACGCTGGATGTGTCCGATCACTTGCCGGTGATCGGCGTCTTTGAACTATCTGAGCAGGCGCCTGAATAGTCCGGATAGGGAATTTGCGGTAAACTCTGCCAACTGCTTGGGCTTAGCACAACCTGCAAAGCACCATCTGCATAAGCCAACCTGCTAAATAAGAAACGCAAAAAACAAGCAGGTAACACGATTAAAAGCGGTCAAGGAAAGGATTAAAAAAATGAACACCCGCTTATTGCGCCGTTGGACATCGGCCGGACTGATTTCTGTTACGCTCACCCTGTGTGCGGCACCCTCGGCGTTGGCCGCCAAACTGTATAAAGTGGTGGATGCCGATGGCAATATCACGTTCAGTCAGTTTCCTCCCGCCGAAAAGACCGACAAACACGAGATTGAAAGTGTCAAGGTCGACGCTGGCGGCGAAGTCAAAACCCCTGTAACCACCATCGGCAATACCCAGTATTGCGGCGACATCAGTCTGCCGGTCGCCCAGGTGGGTAGCCATGGCAGCACGCGCTTTTTGAAGAATGTTGCTCGCCAGAAAAAAAACTGGGAGAGGAGTCTGGAGCGTCTGGAAGCCCAGGTGGAGCGGGATAATCTGCGGCAGTTCAAGCAAAACAGCAGCCGCTATTACGGCAATACCAGCTATCGCAATCAGCGCAACCTCGAATATCAGAAACGCAAAGACGCCAACCTGCAATCACTGAAGGAACTGCGTTGTGCAATGGATTGGGCCGCGGAGCAGCAAAACGGTATGGAGACGTTGGCTGCCAATAACGCCGCAGAGATCAAACGGTTACAGCAGGTGCACAACAACCTTCAAGGCGCGCTGCAGAATAATTGCGGAGCTGAGCCAGTCTATGATCCCAGCGATCCGGCGCTCAAGCATCAGCGAAAAGAGTGGCGCAAGTGTGCCGGCGAGTATCTGTCCGACATGCGCAGTGTTGAGCGTGAGTTGAGCAATGCGTCGCGCAATATTCAGTCTACGCGCTAGGTGGGGCCTCGCCCGGATTTCGAATTACTTGCGGCAGCGCAGTGGCAGGTATTTTACGGGGACGTCAGTCAGGTTATCTCCAGCCGCGTTCATTCCTGACGGTACAGAATCGTAACCGCAGATCCAGGACGCGGGCACCAGCGGTGAATCTTTGACGTAGACGGGCTGCAGCGTAAGGATTTTGCCCTGAAGCATCTCCGGGCTTTTTTGTCCCAGACGTAAATGGATCGCACCCTTTTCCACTTTCAGTTCACTCAGGTAGTTGCCTATATACTTGTCCGGTTCTGGCATTCCCACAGCTTCGTTATTGTCAGGAAAGCTGCCATTCAGCGCGTAGTGTTGCGTCACTTTGGCTGTTGCAGGTTCGACCAGTTCCAGAGTTTCGACAATTTGTAATTGAATGTGCCGATAGCCCTTTGAGGGTACTGCCATCATCGCCAGAACCGCAATGATGGCAACCACCACCAGCATCTCCAGCAGAGTAAAACCGCGCGCGCGTTGAGATGATTCCGTTGAAAGAGGATATGGTCTGCGATGGGCTGGGATCATGACTAAAATGTAATGACGGCGTATAAGGAGAAGGCGAGCCGTCATTGTCTCGTTGTTATTAATGAGCCCGAAGTATAACAAGTTTGCTCCTGGCTTAACGTCGGGGTTGGCAGTTTTCTGGATTAAACCGTAAAAAAGTCCCGCCCGGTTCGATTTTGATCGGCAACAATAATCTCCCGATCCGTCGCCACCGCACTCAGCGGAATGTCCCAGTGTGCCAGTTGTAATTGCTCCACCTGCTGACAGTGATGAGCGAGCCCCACGAGGTAGGGTTTGTGTGTCGCGGCGCTCTGTTTAAAGGCAAAGCTGCGATCATAAAATCCGCCGCCCATGCCCATTCGCCCACCTTGACGATCGAAGCCGACCAACGGCAGAAACACCACATCCAGTTGACGGACGACAAAGCGATTTCGAAACAGAGCGCGGGGCTCGGGAATGCCAAAGCGGTTTTTCACCAGTGGCGTTGTGGGGGTGTGACGTACGAACCAGAGCCGGTTGTCTTTGCCGGGCGCCAGTACCGGCAGATAACAGTGTTTGCCCCGACGCCAGGCTTCGCGTATCAGCGGGCGGGGATCGATTTCGCCGTCATTGGGCAAGTAAAACGCGATGTGTTGACTGCGCAAAAACACAGGCTGTCGTTTCAGTTGCTGAAGCAGCTTCTCAGCGGCTTGAACTTGTTGTTGGGGAGAGAGTGAGCGGCGGCGGGCGCGAAGCGTTTTGCGGAGTGTCTGACGCGGAGTTTGGCGATTTTCCATAGGGGTCGCTTGCGGCCAAAGAATAGAGCCCCGAATGTGCGGCTGTCGACTTGGCCTTGAACCGTAAGGTTCAAGGTGGGGGTCCCTGCAATGCCTCAGGCTTTCCGTCAAGCGGACGTGCACACTGGCATTGGCGAGTTACCCCCGGGGTATAGATTATCGGCTCGAGGACTCGTCGACTGGCCAACACTTCAGGGTGAGTGCAGTATAACGCAGATGAGGAACAGTCTAAATATTGAACTTTGCCGGATTTAGGCGTATGGCACAGGAACTGTAAAAGCAGGGCTGTTACAGCTTGTTCAGTGCCTGATCGACCTTGTGTGAAAGGCGCTCAAGGACATCGCTGTTGATGGCTGCGCCACCAGTCTGGCCGGAAGTTTCCAGTAATTCGTGGCTGAGGTTTAAAGCGGCCATCACGGCGATACGCTCAAGACCAATCACTGAGCCGCTGGAGCGAATCTCGCGCATCCGCTGATCCAGATTGTGAGCCGCTTGCAGCAGGGCGTCTCTTTCCCCAGCCGGGCAGGCTACTTGATACTCTTTGTCGAGAATCTTGACGAAAACAGTTTCGCTGCTCATAGCTTTGGTCCTTGGCGACCGTCTTCTGTAACGGTCTTCAGTAAACAGTCTTTACAACAATCGTGACGACAGCCTGTAAAGTCGCTGGTCTCAGGCTTGCTCTTCGAGACTTTTCAGGCGTGAAATCATGGCTTCTACGCGGTTTTTGGCCAGCTCATTTTTTTCCACCAGCCGGGCGCGTTCCACCTGCCAGTCGGATTCCCGAACCTTGGAGGCGTTAACCTCCTGCCGCAGTTGGCCGTTTTCTTCGTTCAGGCGCCCACATAGCTCAATCAATTGGTCGAGTTTCTCTTCAAGTGCAAGAAGCAGCTGGTCTGTCATGCTTGTGTGAGCCTGTGGTCAGTGTTTGAGCGACTGTTTCGAATGAGGTATTCGAGTGAGTATCAAGCGGGTAACGGCAGCTGATTTCGTGCTCGGAAGCCAGCTGTGCCCTTTTAATATCGCAAACTACTATATTGTGCCTCTGGATAGGGGTCAATAAGGCAGTCAGGGGTTTCTAGAAACATGCTGCGAAATGTGCTCTATCACACTGTTATATATAGAGAAATTAATGTGCCAGTGTGTCTGGGGCGGCGTCGCAATAATGCGTTCAGGCGCGATAAAATGAATGGGTGAGAACGCCTGTACGGGGCTGAGGTTGTTTTCTGCCTGTTGTCGCTTTCGTGATAGGATTCCCTTGAGTGAATCTATGGATAAATTATGAGTAACACAGAACCTTTGATTTCGTTTGAAGAACTGAACCACCTGCTGGTGCCGCTGGGCGCACTGAACAGTCCGTCCGAATTGCACGGGATGCTGTGTGGCAAATTGAGTGGCGGTTTACGTCTGAGCAGCGAAGAGTGGGCCGAAGAAGCGCTGACGTTTCTCGATGTCATCACCAATGAAGAAGAGGGCGTGGTTGGCGACCCCGAAGGGTTGGGTCAGGCGGCCATTGCCCGCCTCTATCATGCGACTTTGGGTCAGATGGAAGACAGCAACTATGGCTTTGAGGTGATGCTGCCGGATGATACCGCCGAGCTGGAGCGACGCACTGCGGCACTGGGCGAGTGGTGTCATGGCTTTCTGTCAGGATTTGGCAGTGCCGGCTTGCCTGCCGACACCACGTTTTCTCCCGATGCGGCGGAAGCGCTGCGTGATCTGGCGGCGATTGTCAGCATCGGTGAAGGCGCCGATGAAGAAGACGCCGAAGCGGACTTTGCCGAAATTGTAGAGTATGTCCGCATGGCGGTACTGACTCTGTTTGCGGACTTCGGTCAGAAAAAGGACGCCTCACCGGTATTGCACTGATTGCCTGAGTAGGGAGTGGTATGAGCATTAGCAAACAAGAATTTGCCCGCCGTCGCAAACAGCTGATGGCGATGATGGAATCGAACAGCATCGCGATTCTTCCCGCTGCACCGGAACGCGTGCGTTCACGGGACACAGAATACAACTTTCGCCAGGACAGTGATTTCTATTATCTGACCGGTTTTGTGGAGCCCGAATCGGTGCTGGTGTTGATTCCTGGGCGGGATCACGGTGAGTTTGTGCTTTTTTGTCGCGAGCGGGATCGGGAAAAAGAAACCTGGAACGGCTATCGCGCCGGGCCGGAAGGCGCCTGCGAAAGATATGGTGCGGACGATGCGTTTCCCATCGACGATATTGATGACATTCTGCCGGGGCTGATCGAGGGTCGCGAGCGGGTTTACTACGCGATGGGCAAGGACGCGGACTTTGATCATCAGGTGATGGTCTGGGTCAACGCCATCCGCGCGCAGATCCGTACCGGGGCGATTCCTCCGGGTGAATTCCTGGATCTGGATCACTTTCTGCACGACATGCGTCTCTACAAAAGTGCCGCCGAAGTGCGGGTGATGAAGCGTGCCGGTGAGATTTCCGGCAATGCCCACGCGCGGGCGATGAAATCCTGCAAGCCGGGCATGTACGAATATCAACTGGAGGCGGAAATTCAGCATGAGTTTGCCATGAACGGCGCCCGCTTCCCCGCCTACAACACGATTGTGGGCGGTGGTGATAACGGCTGCATTCTGCATTATGTGGACAATTGCGATGAACTGAAGGACGGCGATCTGGTGTTGATCGACGCAGGCTGTGAGTTCGAATATTATGCGGCCGACATTACCCGCACCTTCCCGGTGAATGGCAAGTTCACCAAAGAGCAGCGAGCGCTGTATGAGCTGACCCTGAAAGCTCAGGAAGCCACCTTTGCCGAGATCAGACCCGGTAATCACTGGAATGCACCTCATGAAGCATCGGTGCGGGTCATCACTGAGGGGCTGGTGGAGCTGGGTTTACTGATTGGTGATGTGGAGACACTCATCGAAAAAGAAGCCTACAAAGAGTTTTACATGAACCGTGTCGCCCACTGGCTGGGCATTGATGTACACGATGTGGGGGATTACCGCGTGGGTGGAGAGTGGCGCGTGCTGGAGCCCGGCATGTGCATGACGGTTGAACCCGGCATCTATGTGGCGCCGGACAATGCCGGTGTCGATGCCAAGTGGCGAGGCATTGGTATCCGCATCGAGGACGATGTACTGATCACCAAAGACGGCTGTGAGATTCTCACGGAGAATGCCCCGAAAACCGTAGACGAGATTGAAGCCTTAATGGCCGCCAGCTGATGAGTGAACAACAAGAGCAATCGTCCTCGGATACTTTAGCGTCCGCGGATACCTTAACAACGGATATCGCCATTGTCGGTGGCGGTATGGTGGGCGCGGCGCTGGCGTCGCTGTTTGCCTGCGCCAATCCCCGCTGGTCTATTACTCTGATTGAGGCGTTTCCTCTGCCGACTGAAGATGCACCGGCCTATCAACCCAGTTATGACGATCGCTCGACGGCTATTGCCCATGGCAGCGTAGCGCTGCTGCAGCAGGTGGGAGTGTGGGAAACCTTGTCACAGTACGCCACGCCCATTGAGCAGGTGCATGTTTCGGACAAGGGGCACGTGGGCGGAGCCGTGATTGATCGCCACAAGGTGGGTGTAGACGCCCTCGGTTATGTCGTGCCCAACGCCTGGATTGGCCGGGTGCTGATCCGACATTTACAAACCCTGCCCAACATCACGCTGCTATCTCCGGCAAAGGTGAACAAGCTGACGCCCGTGGCCGACGGTGCCCGGTTGCAGATTCAAGCTGAGGGTCAGGAATCCACGCTTCACACCCAGTTGGCGGTGATTGCCGATGGCGCTCACTCGCGCTTGCGGGCCAGTCTCGGTATCGATGTGGATATTCAGGATTACCGGCAGACCGCCATCATCGCCAATATCGGTCTGGCCCAGCCCCATCAGGGTGTCGCATACGAGCGTTTTACCGACGAGGGGCCGATGGCCATGCTGCCTCTGGGGGGCTCGGTGGATGGACGAACTTGTGCACTGGTGTGGACGCAGCCCACAGAGCAGGCTGAGGAAGTGCTGTCTCTCCCGGACGAAGAGTTTCTGACGCGCCTACAGCAGCGGTTCGGTTTCCGTTTGGGGCAGCTGACCGGTGTTGGCAAACGCGACAGCTACCCATTGACCTTGTCGGTCGCTAAAGAACAGATCCGCTCGTCGCTGGTGGTGATGGGTAATGCCGCCCACTTTTTACACCCGGTAGCGGGACAGGGTTTCAATCTGGCGGTGCGCGATTGCGCGGCATTGGCGGCGACCCTGGCGCAGGCCGGTGATCGACCGCTGGGCAGTTTGTCGTTGCTGCAGGCATACTGGCAGCAGCAGGAGCTGGATCAGCAGGCGACCATTCATTTCAGCGATCAATTGACCAAACTTTTTACCAGCAGCAAATTACCTCAGGCTGCACTGCGCGGCTTGGGGTTTGTGGGATTGGAATGTGTTCCTCCGGCAAAACAGTGGCTGACCCTGCAAACCATGGGCAAAGCCAGTCGGCAGGTGATGTTGTGACGGACTCAAACAATGACGAGCAGCGTGTATGACTGACGAATCGGTGCAGGGACAGGAACAAGCGACTCCCGGAAGGGGCTTGTCACAGCACTACGATGTAGTGATTGTAGGTGCGGGGCTGGTCGGCAGCGCGATGGCCTGCGCGCTGGCAGCGGATGCCCGTGGCGAATCACTGCGCATTGCGGTGGTGGAAGCCGGTGGTGAACCTCGCGCTTATCAGGGCGCGGATTTTGATCCCCGGGTGGTGGCTCTGACCCACGTGTCACAGGAATTGTTGGACAGTGTCGGCGCCTGGCCTCTGATCCGGCAACAGCGTGTCTGTCCCTATACCGATATGGAGGTTTGGGATGCGGATGGCACCGGCAATATTCATTTTGACAGTCGCGAAGTGCAGCAGCCCTGTCTGGGACATATCGTTGAGAGCAGCGTGATCACTCAGGCCTTGCTGCAGAGATTGGAGGCTTATCCGCAAATTACCCTGCTGCGTCCTGCCCGGGTTAAGCATTTGCTGCGGCCTGAAAATCCCGATCAAATTCAGATTTTACTCGAAGATAACGACCATTTACCGACGACAAAGCTGACTGCGTCACTGTTGCTCGCCGCGGATGGGGCCAACTCCAAAGTGCGGGAGCTGGCGAACATGGCAACCCGTGAGTGGAATTACGGCCACGATGCGATTGTGACCACGGTGCGTACCGAAGAGCCACATGAATTTACCGCCTGGCAGCGATTTTTACCGTCCGGTCCGCTGGCGTTTCTGCCGCTACAGCTGGAGACCGAAGCCGGTCTTGACGCACACTACAGCTCTATCGTCTGGTCGATTAGCAGTGAGCGGGTACCGGATCTGATGGCGATTAGCGATCAGGACTTTATGCGAGAGTTAGGGCGTGGATTTGAGCATCGCCTGGGCAAGGTCACTGAGGTGGCCAAGCGTTTTACCTTCCCTTTGCGTCAGCGCCATGCGGTTGATTACATTCAGCAAAACATTGCTCTGTTGGGCGACGCTGCGCACACGGTCCACCCTCTGGCAGGTCAGGGCGTCAATCTCGGTTTTCTCGATGTGTGCGCACTGCGCGATGAAGTTCTGCGTGCGTGCCAGCGGCAACTGCCGTTGTCTGATCCTTCCATTCTCAAACGTTATCAGCGTGCAAGAAAATCTCACAATCTGGGCATGATGGGGGTGATGGAAGGCTTCAAGCGTTTGTTTGGTGCCGATCACTTGCAAGTGCGCTGGTTGCGCAACGAGGGCATGCGACAACTCAATAGTGTGCCGCTGCTGAAGAATGCCGTCGTTAAGCAGGCGATGGGGCTGTAGTAGAGTAAGCCTGTAGTAGGGTCAGCCTGTAGTAGGGTCAGCCTGAAGTAGGGTGAGGTGAAGTAGAGCGAGCCTGAAGTAGGGGCTAAGCCTTATCCCAGGCTACTGTCCCTAGCGTTGCTTCGCTTTTACCCCGTGGTGATCCCGGTGCAGAATGTTGTGCATAAACGAATGTTTTACGCGGCGGCACTTGGCATAGATCTCACCGTCACCGGTGTTGATGGTATAGCCCAGTCGACGAAAAGCTTTGCGGCGATCACGTCCGGCCCAATAGCGCGCCAGCGTCATGCGGGTCAGCAGTCGATAGCAGGAGTAGAGGTGGAAACGCATCTGCTGCTGTTCGTCGGTTGTGGGGGTGGTGTTCGTCAATAAGCCCTGATGCAACATCTTCTTAAATTCGAACTTCACCAGTTTGCCTTCATTTTTCAACCCTACCAGATTGATAACCTGCACTGTGCTTTTGAACTCTTTCTTGAGCAAACCGTGCAGATACTCGATCTCGTGCGCAAGATTTTTGTCCTTGGGTGCCTGAGACATCAGTGTGCGAATAATGGAATCTTCCTGATGGCTGGGGAGCGAGGGAAAGAACAGATGTCGTTGAAAGAAGTAGCGCACATAGGAGCTGAGTCGTGAGAGGTAGGGGGTGACGTGAGCCGCCAGCAGGATCGCGAGAGCCACCCAGGGGGCCAGCTTGGGGTCCAGAAATATTGCCAGGAGCTTGCTGACAGAATACAGCAGGCAAAAGGAAAAGATGCTGTAAAACAGTGTGATAATGACCAGTCGAGCCGGGGTGGCGGTGTGGTGAATGCTTAGCGGCCAGTGTTCTTCTTCGGTTTCATTTTTTAACAGTGCGGGCAGCGATTGCCAGTGGAACAGTGCCCACAGGGTAAAAGCGAGGAATAAAATCGTGGGTAGTAACATTACCTTGAGCCCTCTTTATTTCTGCATTTCTGCATTTCGGCGTGTTTGTTATTACGGAGTCTCCGCTTAGAGTGCTTCCGCTTAGAACACTTCCGGATAGTGAAGTACCCTTCGAAACAACTGACGGGTGGGTGTTCGGTTCAATGCACGACGGACAGCTGCACGGCTGGGTCGGAGTATGTCAAAAAGTCTGTAATCATGGGTGCCACCTCTGACATTTTTGTCATCAACAGCAAATGTCCGCAGTCAATTTCAATCAGCTGACTGTTGGGAATGCGGCTGTGCAGTATCCGGGCATTGACGACCGGTACCAAAGGATCATCCGTGCCTGCCAGTATTAAAGTTTGTTGTGGCAGCTTGTGAAGCCAGTGGATGCTGGTCCAGTATGCGCCAGCGTAGAGTTGATACAAATAGCCCTGGCTCGACTTTGGAGGACGCACACGATCCGTATACTCGTCCATTAAAGCGGGATCGTTGCGCAGTTCGCCGCCATAAATATGCTGGGCGATGTCCTTCAGATAATTCTTATCAAAGTAACGTTTAGGGTTTGTCAGCTTCATAAATACCGAGGGCTTGCCTGGCACCATAATGGCTCCGGCGCTGGTTGCTGCCAAAATCAGGTTAGGACAGCGTTTGGGAAAACGATGCGCAAATTCCTGAGCCATGGCTCCACCCCAGGAAACCCCCAATGCGTCAGCCTGACCGTAGCCAAAGTGATCCAAAATCTGGGCGGACATCTTCGCCAGTCCTTTAAAGCGCATGGGCAGCTTGGGAACTTCGGATAAACCAATGCCGGGCATGTCGAAGGTGATGCATTCGATGCCATCCAGTTCTTGCATAAGGGGAATCAAGATTTCCAGGTTTGCACCGATGCCGTTGAACAATAACAGAGGACGTTCGCTGGAATCGGGTTTCCTTGCGACATGGATCTGAAGCCCCATGACTTCAATAAAGCATTCTTCAATTTCCAAACTCAAGATTCCTTGTCGCCCATTTGCCCTAGAAATTCAGTATGTCAGTGGCTAATCATTTATCAAGAGGTTGTGACAATTATTTTATCGAGAAGAAAATTGTGGCGCATTAATCTCTATGTGGTGCGCTATGTTGCAGCACGGTGACACCTTTATTGCACACCTGTAATGCAGTTTCTTTTAACCTAAAATATTAATCATTTTTTAACCAGATGTTCATTGACAGTGACCCGCATTGAACATACTTTTGACGTGTACCTAATGAATTTGGACGCATTGTTGACCGCCGTTGTTCTGGAGTTTCAAGGCATGGATCGCCGCTTCCACTTTCTCTATCGATCATTCTGGTTTTTGCTCTTTAGTGGGCTTCTGCAAATTTATGAGGTTAATTATGACTGCACAAAAAAACATGGATTCCGAGTTGTCTGAAAAACTTCCTATGGGAGTGTTGACCACAGGGAAAGCTAACGCGGGTAAGGTTATCTCCCGTGTTGGTAACTTCTACAAGTACGCGTGGTACACGGCGTTGGGTTCTGCGCTGACTTTGGAAGAGAGCGTTTCTGGTTTCGGCAAGAAGATGGCTGAAAAGGGTGAAAAGGTTGAGTTGAAAGCGAAAACCAAAATCACCAAGAAGTTTGATGTTCGGAAAACCAAAATCACCTCCGCGAGCGAGGACATCAAGTCCAAAGCCCAGGGGAAAATGGATGATGTTGAGCACATTATTGATAAGGGTGTGAACAAGTCTCTGCACTTTATCGGTGTGCCGAGTCGTAAGGATATGGATCAGATGACCATGTTGATGAAAGATATGGCTGATTCCATTACTGAGCTGTCCACTCAACTTCAGGAAAAGAAGACGACTACCAGTCGGGCAAAAAAGACGACAACGAAGTCAGACAGCCAATCCTCAGCGGCCTAGATTTTTAAACATCGTAGTACGAATCTAGAAGTACGAATCTAGAAGTACGGATCTAGACGTACGGGGAAAGCAGTGGGCGTAGGATAGACACTTCCGCAAAGGAAGTGCGGAGTGTCTGCAGTTCAAGGGTAAGAGGTTTCATCCAGGGGTGAGTTTTTATTATGAATCATGCGAGCGCAGTTCCGGGCATTGATGAAAAGCGGTCATCAGTAAAGCCGGAGATTTTCTCAGAAGTCGACATCATCGAAAAAGCGCCAGAAAAGCGTATCGGCAAGCACAACGGCCGAGCCAGTCAAACTCATCCCCCGGTATCCTCGAAACCCGTTCAGCCCGAACTTGAGTCTAATGAAGTTGAGTCTAAGGTTGAGTCTAAGAAAGCCACACCGGACGACGTGGCCAAAGTGTCTCAACAAAAAACTCCTCAAGCGGAGTCTGCTGCACCTGAGCCTAAACGATCTCTGGAATCCAGTCTTGAGCGTTTGAAGCGCAGCTCCCAAGCGTTAAATCACTTTGCTGATGGTTTGCGACGTCAATACGAATTGGATGAGGCTCGAAATGACGCCTGTCCGGCGGAATCGGTTGCAGCGGACGACTCTGTAACTGAAGAAAACTCTGTAACTTTAGAAGACACTGTAATTGAAACCGCAGTAGAAGATTACATAGCGAAAGACGACATCGCGGGATCTGACGCTCTTGATTCCGGTGTGCAACTTCACGCCAATGTTCCGGAGAAGTACCTGCGTTACAGTCGTATCCCCAATGATCAGGAGGTCGGTCCTTTTAAAGGAAAAGGGTTGTTGGAATCGACGTCTCGGTTTTTTCTGCAGGCGATTAAGCAGCCGGATGTATTTGCCGAGCACTATACAAATTTTGCCAAAGAATTATTGAATATCGTGCAGGCACGGTCCTCTATCGAGCCTGAGCGAAAGGATAAACGTTTTCGTGATGCGGTATGGAGAGATAACTTTCTGTATCGCTCGGTAATGCAAACCTACCTGGCATGGGACAAAGAAGTGTCTGGCTGGGTGGAAGATCTGGATATGGATGACGCGGATCGTCGTCGTAGCCGATTCTTATATGAACAACTCAGCGCCATGCTGGCACCCACCAATTCACCGTTAAACCCGGTTGCGGTTAAACGCGCCTATCAGACGGGTGGCAAGAGTGTGGTTTCAGGGCTGAAGCATCTGGTTGATGACATTCAACACAATCACGGTATGCCGACTCAAGTACTGGCAGATTCTTACACCGTGGGTGAAGATCTGGGCATTTCTCCCGGAGCCGTTGTTTATCGCAGCGAAGTCCTGGAATTAATCCAGTACCAAATGGAAGAGGGACAGGTTGTCAGTGAGCGTCCGGTTTTGATTGTGCCGCCACAGCTGAACAAGTTTTATGTGTTTGATCTGACGCCTAAGAACAGCATTGTTAAGTACTTGCAGTCACAGGGGGTTCAGCCATTTATCATTAGCTGGCGCAACCCTTCGAAGCACAATGCCGAATGGAATCTGGACCGTTATGTTTCAGAGCTGGAGTCTGCCATTGAGGTCATGTGCGAAGTGACCGGCAGTGATCAGATCAATCTGGCCAGTGCCTGTGCGGGCGGCCTGACCTCCATGGCATTGTTGGGATACTTGCAAGCGGCCAATAAGCCATTGGTGCACTCACACTCCATGTTTGTCACGGCGCTGCAAGCGGACGATAGCTTTCAGCTAGGACTTTTTGCCTCGCGGGAAGCGGTGGAAATGAGTCGCAAAATATCCAAGGTCAACGGATTCATGGACGGCAAGTCTTTGTCCCACATCTTTGCCTGGTTACGACCTACGGACCTGGTGTGGAACTTCTGGATCAATAATTATCTGTTGGGTAAAGAGCCTCCGGCGATGGATGTGCTCTACTGGGATAATGATTCTACGCGTCTGCCAGCAGGTCTGCACAGTGACTTTCTTGATATTTTCCTCAAGGATGCGTTTGCTAACCCGAATACGTTGGAAGTCAAAGGGCACCCCATTGACGTGAAAAAACTCACCATGGACTTTTACTGTGTGGGTGGCGATGAAGACTATCTGATGCCCTGGAAGAAATGCTTTGAAGCACCGGATCTGGTCGATGGTAAATGCACCTTTGTACTCAGTAACAGTGGCCATATTCAGAGCGTGCTGCGTCCACCGGGTATCGCCAACACTTACTACTATACTAATGAATACAAGAGTTCCAATGAAGACAAGCCGGATGCTGAACAGTGGTTGCAGACTGCCACTAAAAATAGCGGTAGCTGGTGGGAGCACTGGAGCAACTGGGTAAAGCAGCGCTCGGGTTCTCAGCGTTTCGCACCGAGTCGCCTGGGGAGCGATCAGAATCCCCCCTTGTCTCCGGCTCCCGGTCTTTACGTCAACGAAAAGGTGAGTTGATACGACAGCTGGAAAGCAAACACTGGTTCTTCTCTATTCGTATCCATTGAAGGTTTGTTTCTCTATATCTCGTCTCTGAAGGCCCGCATTGCGGGCCTTCTTCGTTTTGCCCTGTTTGTGTTTCCCGGTGGTCTGTGGAATAGTGCGCAATTGTGTGCCGGCTGGTTCTGGTGTGAATGTGTGACGTTTGTTCAGGAGCAGGTGTGTCCTTCTATTATCCTCAGGTGTATCAGACCTTTCTTGATGGTCGCTTTACCTTACCTTCCCGATCGGGAGAATATCCCGACTGGCACAAGGGGCGTGAGCACTACTACTGCTGGGCTGTGTCGGTCGATTCTGCAGCCATTGCCAGCCGTTGGCGGGCAGCACAACAGCACTATGCCTATTATCTACGCGAGGATTATCATCATCAGCTACACATCACTGTGGCGGTGTGCGGTTTCTGGCAGCCGAAGGATCTGACCACTGCCCATAATGATGATTACACACCGGATATGCTTGAACGCCAGGTGAAAGATCTCGAAGCCATGGCCAGCAAGGTGGCGTTGCACAATCACCCCGAAGATTTCTGGTCTCTGGATGTGGGGGGCGTTAACAGCTTTTTATCGGCGCCGTTTCTTGAGGTGCGGGATGATCACGGAGCGTTGAGTGAATTGAGACAGCTGCTGCTGCCCAATGGTGAGGATTTCCGCTCAGAAGTCTACTGTCCCCACATTACCCTGGGGTTGTATCGAGACCGGTTTGAGACGGCGACCATCGCTACAGATTTCTCTAGCGCCATTGATACCATGCCGCTCAAAATGAACATTCAGACACTGGATTTGTTGTCCTACGACGCGCGGTCTCCTACCTCGCCCCTGAGGCGGGAGCGCAGCATTGAGCTATACCCAACGACAGATACCTTATAGTTTGACAGATACCTTATAGTTTGATGGCAACCGATCGCATCCCATCTAAAGTCATAACCCAAAGGTCATAATGAGAAGGTAAGAGTAACATGGCTGAATTGCTGTTCAGGCTAAATGGTGTGCCTGAAGATGAAGCGCTTGAGGTGCGAGCCTTGCTTGAAGAGGCGGGTATTGAGTTTTACGAAACGCACGCTGGAAACTGGGGAGTGTCCGTTGCTGCGATCTGGCGGGCAGATAACACCGGTCAGTTGGAGGAGGCAACCGCGCTGATTGAAGAGTATCAGCGGCAGCGGTTGCAGTCTGTTCGCCAGGAGGCGTTGGAAAATCCCCCGGAATCCCTGATGCAGCGCTGTCTTCGACATCCGTTTCAGGCTCTGGCAGTTGTCGTCGCTATTGGTTTTATCCTTTTCCTTTTGATTGCACCGTTCCTGACTGCTTGGGACGATGTTCAGTAATTATAGGTAATCCCTTGAGCGTTGTGCTTGATGAGTCTGACGTGTCGATAATCACGACTCAGCAATGATCAATGACGAATCAGCAAAACGACCACCATCACCGCAAGCATGAACGAAACGCCCTGCCAAAAGGCGACCGGGTTGCGTTCGAGCAGCGGTGGGCGGGCCTTATTTAAATACTGCTGATTGGGATGGCGCAGATCGTAGAGAAACTCGGAAATTTCTTCATAACGCTTGTGCGGGAATGGCTGGAGTGCTCTTTTTAATGTGTCGTCAATCCAGGCGGGGATCTCCCGATCAACATCGAGTACGGATTGATAATTCAAATTTCTCTGACTGCGCACGGTTCGTGATTGAGCAACCTTGTTGCCATAGGGAAAGCGACCCGACAGCAGGTGGTAGGTGAGGACGGCGAGAGAGAACTGTTCCGACTTGGGGGTTCCTGCTTCCCCTAAAAAATACTCGGGTGCCGTGTAAAGTGCGGTTCCCAGTAAATGATTTTGTTCGCGGTCGGACAGATTTTCTGCCAGTCCGGCAACATAGGTGGAGCCAAAATCAATGATTTTCACGGTACCGTTTTGGTCGATGATGATGTTGTCAGGCTTTAGATCCTGATGCAGCATATCCATACGGTGAAACGCCATCAGTCCTTTGGCGACCTGTTCAATAATGCCGCGTACCGTTTCGACGTCGGGTGTGGGGTTGTCCCTCAGCCATTGTGCGAGAGTTTGTCCCTGAATGTATTCGGTTACCGTGTAGAGAAAATGTCGGCCTCGGTCTTTGCGTCCAGCTTTCAATACATGGTTGTTGTTGATGCGCCGGGCAATCCATTCTTCAGTGAGGAAACGTTCCAGGTATTCGGGATCACCGCGCAAATCGATTGAGGGCGTTTTGATGACGACCTGGGTGTTGGTGTCATTATCCCGAGCCAGATACACATGGCTGCGACTGCTGGCGTGCATCTGTCGAACAATGGTGTAGCCGTCGAATTCCTGGCCGGCCTCCAGTTGCGGTGGAAAAGGCAAGGTCTCGATCTGGTTTTTGAATTCTGTGATCTTTCTTGACGGTAAGGCATCAACCCGAACCAGTTGCAGGCTAAGATTGTCATCGCTGCCGTTTTGATGGGCCTGATCGACCAGTGATTTGGCCGCAGTATTCAGATCGCTTTCGTGTCTGATGGCTTCAATCAGCTGCTGAGGTTCCAGGAATTCATAGACACCGTCAGTTGCTAGTATAAAAACATCATTCGCTTGAACCGAGACAGATTTATAATCAAACTCACATTGCGATTCGACGCCCAGAGCACGACTCAAATAACTTTTATCTTCGCTGATCCATAAGCGATGATCTGCGGTTAATTGTTCCAATCCGCTGTCATTAAAACGGTATACACGCGTGTCGCCGGCGTGGAAAACGTGCGCGGTGTTGGATTTGATAATCAGAGCGCTCAGTGTACAAACATAGCCCTTATCCTTGTCGTAGCGGTAGGGGCTGTTTTGAGTCTGTGAGTAGAGCCAGGCGTTGGTTGCATCCAGTACTTTGCTGGCTGACTTCTTAACCGACCAGGCGTCGGACGTGCAGTAATAATCATCGAGAAAATTTTTAATCGCCGTTTCACTGGCAATGCGGCTGACATTACTGCTGCTAATGCCGTCGGCCATGGCGACTGCGATGCCTTTAAAGTCCCGCTGTGAATTTTGAGGCAAACGGACGCCAAGGCAGTCCTGATTTTCTGCCTTGCGCCCTTTGTCTGAGTGTTGACCTACCGTCACCTTCAGCGAGTCGGACATTGCATTATCCCTGTCACTTTTTGTCAACGGTTAGAGTAGGCTAGCGTGATCTTTTTGAAAAGATGTTAGGAGCAAGATTGTTTTAATAACTCTTGTACGGCAGAAACTTACCACTCATGGTAATTTTAACCCGATCACCTTTCGCGTCTTCCTGGCGTTGCAAGTCCATATCGAAATCGATCGCGCTCATGATGCCATCGCCAAACTCTTCGTGTATCAGTGCTTTAAAGGTTGTTCCGTAAACGCTGATCAGCTCGTAGAAACGATAGATCAGTGGGTCGGTGGGTACTGCCGTTGGCAGTGAGCCTTTATAGGGAACCACTTGCAGTTGAGTGATGGCGTCTTCCGGCAGCTCCAGTTTTTCACCAATCACTTTGGCTTGATCGGCATCCAGCGTCATTTGTCCCAGCAGTGCGGCGGTTGTCCACTCTTTGCTTTTGCCTATGGCGCTGGCCAGTTCCGGCCAGGTGAGTTGTTTTTTCAGCTTTTGAAGAATGATCAGTTCTGTTACTTCGTTGCGTGTCATTGGGATTACCTCGTATAAGTCATCAGGAAAGATGTAATCAATGAATGGGAGTGCGAAGGAAAATGACGGGCCAGATGAGGCCCGTCATTCATTCAATGAACTAAAATATCAGTAAGCGCGTTTAGGAGCAGTTCTGACGTGAGTGCTATAGAGAGTCAGACCGGTAAAAGCCAGTCCGCCGACCAGGTTGCCAAGAACGGTTGGGATCTCATTCCAGATCAGGTAATCCATCACAGAAAAGTCAGCACCCATGATGATGCCTGATGGGAACAGGAACATGTTAACTACGGAGTGCTCAAAACCCATGGCAAAGAACAGCATGATAGGCATCCACATGGCGATTACCTTGCCGCTAACAGACGTGGAGATCATTGCGCCAACCACACCCATAGAAACCATCCAGTTACACAACATGCCACGGATGAAGATAGTGAACCAACCGGCCACACCATATTCTGCATAGCCCAGAGTACGAGACTCACCTATGCCGGCAATTTTCTCTCCAATCGCACCGGGGTCAGTATTGAAACCGTAGGTAAAGATAAAAGCCATCATAAAGGCAACGGTTAGCGCGCCGGCGAAGTTTCCAACGAACACCAGTCCCCAGTTGCGCAGCAAGCTACTGGTCGTAACTCCCGGTCGTTTATCAAGCAGAGCCAGTGGTACCAACACAAATACCCCGGTCAGCAGGTCAAATCCCATGAGGTATAACATACAAAAACCGATAGGGAAGAGAACCGCACCCAGAATGGCTGAGCCTGTTGTGGTCGTGACAAAAATTGCGAAGGAAGCCGCAAGCGCTAAAATCGCCCCGGCCATATACGCTCTGATTAAAGTATCACGAGTCGACATAAAAACTTTCGACTCTCCGGCGTCAACCATTTTGGTGACGAACTCCGCAGGGGCTAGATAAGACATGGGATGCTCTCGTATTGATGGATTTGAAATTGATAGAGCAATGGCTATGCCAACTTATAAGAGCAGCAATGTTTTGTATTTATTTGTAATAACTGTTGCCGACAAAAAGCGGCGTGATTTTCTTCTGCGTTGTTGTGGTGCAGCCCTTTGCGCTAGCGGAATTGAGAGATAGCTTGGTGGTGCTCCATGGTGGCACTTTTTATAGCTTTTCCTGATCGCAAATTGTGCTTTCAATCCTGAGGAGTGTCTTGTGAAAAGTTCGACGCCAGAAGAGTGTGCTTTAAGGGTGCGTCAATATGGTGCATCGAGGATGGTGTCGGGTGATCAATGAACTGATAAATGCACAGGGGGAGTGCCAATTTACAGTTGAGTATCCAGCGGCAGCGACGTGGTATTTTTGATGGCGGTGACCGCCACGTGAGAGTGTATTTCCTGAATACCGGGCATTTGGGCTAAAAACGTTCGCACGAACTGTTCATAGTGGCGAATGTCTTTTGTCACAATTTTCAGCATGTAGTCCATGGTCCCGGTCATGGTGTAGCACTCCGTGACCTCCGGAAGACCGGCAACCGCTTGTTCAAATTCTTCCAGCGACTGACGACCGTGCACACTCAGTTTTACACTGCAAAAAACCACCACGTCCATACCCAGCTTTTCAGCATCGAGTAATGCCACACGCTTTTGTATATAGCCTTCACTCTCCAATCGATTAACCCTGCGCCAGCAGGGACTTTGAGACAGTCCGATGCGGTCTGCCAACTCTGCGGCGGTGAGACTGGCATTTTCCTGCAACAGTTTGAGAATCTTGAGATCGGCACCGGAAATCTTGTCCTGCATGATTTACCTCGTTAGGGCTAATTCATGGGTATATATATGCACTATAGACCCGGAAGCGCGAAAGAAAACAAAAAAATACCTCATGGGCTCGATTAGAATCTTGTGTATGGGATCTGACTGGTCAGTCGACGGGGCTGAGCCTATGGTTAACTGAGCCATGGTTAACTGAGCCTATGGTTAGCTGAGCCTATGGTTAATAGGGCTGGGTCTATGGTGAACGAGCTTGGTTCATGGTTAACAGCCAGCTTAACCGCAGCAGTCCCTTCTTAAATAAAATCAATAAGACGAAGCCGCAAGCACGGTAGTGTGTTGCAGTCTGGCAGGAGAACACCGTATGTCAGAAGTGAAATTGGACAACAGTTCAAGCTCTAAGCCCGCTGTGACCCAGATCGGGTTAGAGGACAAGTACCGGTTAACCTCCGGTCGGGCTTATATGACCGGGATTGAGGCGCTGGTGCGTTTGCCTATGTTGCAGCACCAGCGGGACATCGCGCGGGGCTTGAATACCGCCGGGTATATTTCGGGCTACCGTGGCTCTCCGATTGGCGGGCTGGATCAGGCGTTATGGAAGGCCAAAAACTACCTCGAGCCACATAATATCGTCTTTAACCCCGGTGTGAATGAAGACCTGGCGATGACCGCGGTCTGGGGTTCGCAACAGGTCAACCTGTTCGAAGGCGCGAAGTACGATGGCGTGTTCGGTATGTGGTACGGCAAAGGCCCCGGGCTGGATCGTTCCATGGATGTCCTCAAACACGCCAATGCCTTCGGTACTTCCCGCTATGGCGGTGTGCTGGCAGTTGTGGGTGATGATCACGCCTGTAAATCGTCCACACTTCCCCACCAATGTGAACACTCCTTTATGGCGGCCTCGGCCCCAATCCTGGCGCCTTCCAATGTGCAGGAAATTCTCGATCTGGGCATCTATGGTTGGGAGTTGTCACGCTACAGTGGTTGCTGGGTGGGACTCAAGGCGATTACCGAAAACATGGATTCGGCCATCTCTGCCGACATTGATCCCGACAGAATCAATATTGTTATCCCGGACGGCTTCGAGATGCCGGACGGCGGTTTGCACGCGCGCTGGCCGGACAAGCCTCTGGAGCAGGAAGCGCGGCTAAATCAGTACAAAATTTACGCCGCCCGCGAGTTTGCCCGAGTCAACAAACTCAACTACATCACCCACGACACGCCCAATCCGCATCTGGGGGTTATTACATCCGGCAAGGCTTACCTCGACGTGCTGCAAGCGCTGGATGATCTGGGCATTGATGAAGTCATGGCCTCTTCCATCGGGCTGCGGGTGTTTAAGGTGGGTATGCCCTGGCCGCTGGAGCCGGTAACCACACATGAATTTGCCAAGGGGCTGACGGAAATTCTGGTGGTGGAAGAGAAGCGCTCGGTGATTGAGGATCAGCTCACTGGACAATTGTACAACTGGCCGGTGCACGAGCGCCCCCGCGTGGTGGGGGAATACGATGAGCACGGTGAAACCCTGTTGACGAATCTGGGTGAGCTGACTCCGGCCATGGTGGCACGGGCAATTGCCGCACGGCTCAAACCCTTTTACCGCAGCGATGACATTGATCGTCGGCTGGCCTTTCTTGAGCATAAAGAACAATCTCTGGCCCGCCCCCGGGAGTTAATCGAGCGCTCACCTCACTATTGTTCCGGTTGTCCTCACAATACCTCGACCAAAGTGCCTGAAGGTTCCCGTGCTCTGGCGGGTATTGGTTGTCACTATATGGTGACCTGGATGGATCGTGAAACCCACACGTTCACGCAAATGGGAGGCGAGGGTGCCACCTGGCTGGGGCAGGCTCCGTTTACCGAGACGAAGCATGTTTTTCAAAACCTCGGAGACGGAACCTACTTTCATACCGGCTTATTAGCCATCCGGGCAGCAGTCGCCTCCGGTGCGAACATTACCTACAAAATTCTCTACAACGATGCGGTGGCGATGACCGGTGGCCAGCCGGTGGATGGCTCTCTGACCGTGGCACAAATCATTGAACAGCTGCGTGGTGAAGGCATCTACCGGATTGCTGTGGTGACCGATGAGCCGGACAAGTACCCGGCTGACTTTCCCAACTTTGAAGGTTTGACGATTGATCATCGCCAACGGCTCGACACCATCCAAAAAGCCATGCGGGAAGAGAGGGGCACCACGGTTATTATCTATGATCAGACCTGCGCCGCAGAGAAGCGTCGCCGCCGGAAAAAAGGCGAGTTTCCGGATCCGCAAAAACGGGTAGTGATTAACAGCGACGTGTGCGAGGGCTGCGGTGATTGTGGTGACGTGTCCAACTGCCTGTCGGTATTGCCCAAGGAAACGGAGCTGGGACGCAAGCGCACCATTGATCAAAGCGCGTGTAATAAAGACTATTCCTGTGTGGAGGGGTTCTGTCCAAGCTTTGTTACGGTTCACGGGGGGCAGTTGCGTAAGCAGCGCGGTTCTATAACCCAGTCTCTGGATATGTCACTACCGGATCCGGTGCTGCCAGCACTGGACAAGCCCTGGAATGTGGTGATGACCGGTATCGGTGGCACCGGTGTCCTGACCATCAGTTCGATTTTAGGGATGGCCGCTCACTTACAGGGTAAGGGCTGTTCCGTGTTAAATCTCACCGGTTTGGCGCAAAAGTTTGGGGCGGTGGTATCCCACGTGCGCATTGGTCAACAGCAGAGTGACATTCATGCGGTTCGGGTGCCGGCAGGCGACGCTCATTTGTTACTGGGTTGCGATCTGGTAGTGGCTGCGGGCGAAGAGGCGCTGGCCAAGGTCAATCAAAGCCTGTCCCACGCGATCATTAATGATTACGAATCCCCAACCGCGGCGTTTACCCGTGACCCGGATATTCGCTTTCCCAAGGTGGCGATGAAAAAAGCCATTGCCGCAGAAGTCGGGGAGGATAGAACACACTTCATCAATGCCAGTCAGTTAGCGGTGGAGTTAATGGGGGATGCCATTGGTGGCAATCTGTTCCTGTTGGGCTTCGCTTATCAGAAAGGACTGATTCCAGTTGACGGGGATGCGATCGAGCAATCGATTGAGTTAAACGGCGTCGCGGTCGAATTTAATAAGCAGGCGTTTTTGTGGGGCCGTCGGGCTGCGCACGACGAACAAACGGTACTGTCATTGCTGCCCGAGCATAAGCCTCCCTTTCAGCCGCTCAAGACTGCCGCCGACATTATTCAGTTTCGCAAGACGTATCTGACACGCTATCAAAATGCGAAATACGCAGAGCGCTACCTGCAGTTTGTGGAGAAATGCCGTCGCTCTGCTGTCAATGCCAATCTTGATCCGGAACATGAAGAGGTCTTTATTCAGGCGGTGGCCAAAAGCTATTTCAAACTGCTGGCGATCAAGGACGAATACGAGGTGGCGAGATTATTCACCGACACCGGGTTTATGGAGAAAATCAAAAAACAGTTTGAGGGTGATGCAAAAGGAGAATACGAGCTGCACTTTCATCTGGCTCCGCCGATTTTTTCCCGGATTGATCCAGACACCGGACGACCACAAAAGAAAGAGTTTGGTCCCTGGATGATGAAGGCGTTTTCTCTGCTGGCCAAACTGAAAATTCTTCGCGGTACGCCGTTGGATATTTTTTCGTACACGAAAGAGAGAAAAATGGAAGTTTCGTTAGTCAGTGAGTTTGAGGATTTGATGAACCGAGAAATTTTACCTAACCTCAAAGAAGAGAATGCCGAGATTGCCACGGAATGGGTGGCCTTGATCGAAAAAGTTAGGGGCTTTGGCCCTGTGAAAGAGAAGTCTGTTGAACATTGGCGCCACAAGCGCAACGAAGTTCTGGATCGTTTTTACGGCAGTGAAGCATCAGCGGTTCATGTTGTTGACCTTGATCAGGTCGTATAACCGGGGTATCTCATACCCCATCAATGCCTCAAAAGGGCTAAAAAAAGGAGTTTTGCTATGAGTGTGTTTGAGCACAGGTCATTTGATGGTCATGAGCACTTGGCGTTTTGTCATGACAAACCCAGCGGCCTGAAAGCCATTATCGCTATCCACAATACCCATCTGGGTCATGCGTTGGGTGGTTGTCGAATGTTCGATTACCGCTGCGAAGATGAAGCCATCAATGATGTGTTGAGGTTATCTCGTGGCATGACCTACAAATCCGCCGCGGCCAATTTGCCTCTTGGTGGCGGCAAGTCCGTTATCCTGGGAAATCCCCGGCAATATAAAACCGAAGAATTGCTGCGAGCCATGGGGCGTTTTATCGATTCCCTGGGTGGCCGCTATGTCGCTGCCGAGGACTCCGGTATCAGCGAAGCTGATATGAGAATCATGGGGCAGGAAACATCACACGTTGCCGGTTTTTCATCTCAGCCCGGAGAGCGCGGTGACCCGTCACCGGCTACCGCTTACGGTGTCTTTATCGGCTTGAAGGCCGCTGTGGAGCAGCGCTATAAATCCAGTGACCTTAAAGGTCTGCGTGTGGCGGTGCAGGGAGTTGGCAGTGTGGGCTATCGTCTGGCTGAAATGCTGGCCGGGGAGGGCGCCGAACTGTGGGTCAGTGATGTGTACGCTGAAAGCGCCGAGCAAGCAGCCGCGGAGCTGGGCGCGACAGTGGTGGAACCCGATCAGATTTTTTCATCACCGGTGGATGTGATTGCTCCCTGTGCGCTGGGGGCCACCGTGGATGATACGGTGTTGAGCCAATTGACCGCAGGAGTCATCGCCGGATCAGCCAATAATCAACTGGCCTACGATGATCTGGGGGCGGCGTTAAAAGCCAGAGATATACTCTATGCACCCGACTACGTGATCAACTCAGGTGGCATTATTGATGTCTATTATCAGCGTCAGGGACTGCCTTACGCCAGAGCCCACAAACACATTACTCAAACGGTCACCGAAACATTGCAGGAAATCTTTCAGCGCTCGACCTCGACCGGCGAAGCTACCAATGTGATTGCTGATCAAGTCGCCCGTCGACGATTTGAGCCGGACACTTCAGCGATAGATTGTGTTGCTTGATGCGCTAATACAATAAGCAAGGAATGGTCAGTATTGCTGACGATGATTTCAACGTTGTAGCCCTGTGGTGGAATTAAAACTGTCTATACTGAACGGGTATTGGTGGCTTCCGGTTGCCAAGTCTTAGATTTAGTTCGGTATCGCAGGAGAATGCAATGACTTTGATAGCTAAACCCCTTCGAAAAGCAGTGCTGGTGTCAGTTTGTCTTTGTCCTGTAGCTGTATTGGCCGACTTGAAGCCCGATGTTCTGGATTGCGATCCCAAAAAGGCCGCAAGAAATGCAGCGATGGATGCAGGCATTGGTGTCAGTGGTAAGTGTGATGCTAAAAAGGTTGCGGAAGACGCCAAAGACGATGCCAAAGATCGTCTCGATGATAAAAAAGATCACATCGATGATAAGAAAGACGATATGCAAGATAAAATGGACCACTCAAAAGATCATTACGATAAGAAAAAATTCAAAGATTGACTGTTTGGCTTACGCGGAGCGCGCATTGTCTCGTTAGGGGTAGAGTGTTCCGTCTGTCAGATGCTTTTCTTCAAAGGGAAAGACGATGTCACTGTCGACTTGCTGGTGGGTACGGTCTCCGTGGTCGGCATCCGTTTCAGAAACTCGAATAACGCTCAATAAATGACGTATGACGTTCAGTCTCGCTCGCTTTTTATCGTTAGCTTTAACGATGTACCAGGGTGTTCGGTCTGAATGAGTGCGGTACAGCATTTCGTTTCTTGCCAAGGTGTAGTCGTCCCAGTGCTGATGGGCGACCTCATCAATCGGGCTGATCTTCCATTGCTTCAGTGGATTAACCCGGCGGTCGTCCAGTCGCTTTCTCTGTTCCTCTTTTGAGATATCCAGATAGTATTTGACGATTTGGATTCCCGACTCGCTTAACATCGCTTCAAAGTTCGGTACGGTATTCAGAAAACTTTGGTATTCGTGCTCGGTGCAAAACGACATGACACGCTCCACCCCAGCCCGGTTGTACCAGCTGCGGTTAAATAACACCATTTCAGAGCGGCTCGGGAGGTAATCGGTGTAGCGCTGAAAGTACCAGGAATTTTTATCCCGTTCGGTCGGTTTGCTTAAGGCGATCACGCGAATATCGCGCGGACTCAGATGCTCAGTAATCCGCTTGATCACACCATCTTTGCCGGCGGAGTCTCGCCCTTCAAAAATAATCAACAATTGCAGCTCGTTGAGGATGATGTGGTTCTGCAGCTTCACCAGTTTAATATGCAGCTCATGCAATAAGCTTTTGTAATTGATTTTGTCCGGATGGTCAGTGCTCATGGTATCTCTGAATCCTGAGAGTTCAATTATCAGTCTAGAGTTTTCCGAAGTGTTTTGCCAAAAGGTTGGCGAGGATTGCTGCAGATTATGGAGTGAAAAGACAGAGCGGCGGGATAAGAGGGTGGTTTATATATAAAAGCGACTGTAGATGTGGCCAGCAAGCTTGGCAGCTCGCTGGCCGAATAACGGGGAAGTGGTTAGCTGGCTTTAGACATGGCTAAGCGAGCAAAATATTCTCTTGGGTCTGTTGGCAGGCGCTCAGATTTGGGATCCATCTGTTCGGCGCGTGTCAGTTTCTCATCGGCTATGAAGCATTTAATGGTTGGCGTCCGGGCAAAGGCGACGGAGATGGGCACACCCATCAAACTGCTGTAGCACTTGGATAAGTGAGAGGCGTCGGAAAACCCGGCTAGTGTCGTCGCTTCGGGAATGGATTTACCGGCCATGACGAAGGTGATGAAGTTGATCAGGCGACACCACAGGCGGTGTTTACGAATCGGGGCCCCGACGTTTTTCCGGAACAGTTTGATCAAGCCAGACTCAGACATGTTGACTTCTTTGGCGAGCTGTTTGACTGACATGTTTTCCGCGGAGGTTTCACGAATACGCTGAACGACATGCTCGATGCGCGGATCGGCTTTAAAGTCGTGGCGTCGATCTCCGAGGGGGCCGTAGATCAACTCGTCGAGGCATGCCAGGGCAGTGTCGAAATCAGGCTCCTGGTCGCGCAGATCTCTCAGTTGTTCGGCCAGGCTCTCCTCGTGGGAGTGGTGGCAATACAGGCCGCTGGGCGTCGGCTGCATGAGGCTTTTCAGTGCGGCAAAGTCAGGTTTTGTTTCGTCCAGATAAAAGACGCAAGAGACTGCATCGCGATTATCGACGGTGATTTTAGTGCCTGCGGAAGCCAGAATACTTTTGGCGGTGATCCATTCGTCGTGGCCGTTGGCCTGAAACCGCAACTGACCTTGAAGGCAGACCGTAAACCAGGAGTTGCCTGAGTGAATCTCGCGCAGAGGCGCGCGGTTTCGACCTAGATATAAAGAGCGTCTGGCGTCGATGTAAAACACCGGAAGTGGGTTGTTATCCATAATTTCCTCGCTGGAGTCATTGTTATTGTCGTTTTATGTGAGGTTCGATGGCTAAATATGACATGCCGGATTTTAAAATCAACCACATTTATTTTGGTGATACCACTATATCTAAAACTAAAGTATCAGGTGTGTGATGTTCACATGCTGGGAGCGGTCAGGTAGGACTTCTGGCCACGAACACAGCTTCCACTTAATTAGCCTATATGGACCAAGCTATATGCGGGTCGGGCTATAGGCGAGCCAGACTATATATGAACCAGACTACATATGAGCCAGACTACATACGAAGAAGCAGCCCGATGATCACCCCGATCATTATTCTGTGCTTATTGTTATTGCCCGCAGTATGGGGGCCGGTTTATCTGTTCATCCGTGGACCTTTGCAGCTAATATTGCTGGGTTGGGCCTGGTTCCTCAGTGTTAAACCTTCGGACATGTCCTCCAAAGCCTGTTAACAGTGGATACGACGGTGGCCGGCTGTCCTCAGGAACCGGATGCCCTCAAAAAAAGGATTTACCATGACGATTGCCGAAGTCGAGCCTCTGGCTGCTGATTCTGAAGCGACACCGCCGGATGAGGGGACAAGCACCCATGGGGATACGGTGAAACCCAAGGTTCGCATTGGCAAACGCTATCGTTCGGGTCGTGCTGCAGCTCATTACGACGTTATCGTGGTGGGGTCCGGCATCGGGGGGCTGACCAATGCCGCCCTCTTGTCGCAGTTGGGTAAAAAAGTGTGTGTGCTGGAGCAGCATTATACCGCGGGAGGGTTTACCCATGCCTATGAGCGACGTGGCTACGAGTGGGATGTGGGGGTGCACTACATCGGCGAGGTGCATTTACAGAATTCCACCATGCGCCGGTTGTTCGATGTCATCAGTGAAGGGCGTTTGCAGTGGTCGGAGATGGATCCGGTCTATGATCGAATCATTGTGGCAGATGAGTCCTTTGAATTCGTCGCGGGACGGCTGCACTTTATCTCCGGGCTGGTGAAAAAGTTTCCGCAGGATGAGGCCGTCATTCGCGCTTATGTGGATCTGATTCGAGATGTCAGCGCCAAAACCTCCCGTTATTTTGCCGGCCAGGCTCTGCCGCGCTGGATGGCGCGTGTGTATAACAGCTTGCGCCCCCGGTTTCTGCGGCGTGAGTTTTTCCAGACCACCCGTGAGGTGTTGGAAGGGCTGACTGATAACCAGCAGTTGATCTCGGTGCTGACCGGGCAGTGGGGTGATTATGGGCAGGTGCCCAGAGACTCGGCTTTTCTGATGCACGCCCTGCTGGCCGCACATTATCTGTCCGGTGGCGCCTATCCCGAGGGCGGCGCTTCGTCCATCGCACGCACGATAGTTCCCACCATTGAGAACAGCGGCGGAGATGTCTTTACCTACGCCAGAGTCGAGCAACTGCTGGTGGTGGATAATCGCGCTTACGGCGTGCGTATGGCGGATGGCAGCAAGATCACCGCCGATCAGGTGGTCAGCAATGTGGGATTTATGAACACCGTGAAGCACCTGCTACCTGAGGCGAGTCGGCGTCAGCACGGTATCAGCGAGTGGGCGCAAAAAGTGGAGCGATCCAGTGCCTCTCTGTGCCTGTATGCCGGTTTTCATGGAGATGCGGCGGCGTTGGGGCTGGATACCACCAACTTGTGGGTGTACCCCAGTGGTGATCATGAGGGCAATCAGGATCGTTATCTGCAAGACAGCACGGCCGATTTTCCTCTGGTGTATATCTCTTTTCCCTCCAGCAAAGACCCTCAATGGAATCGTCGCTACCCCCATAAATCCACCGTGGAAATCGTCACGATTGCCTCGATGGAACATTTTGAGCGCTGGCAGGGCACGGATTGGCAGCAGCGTGGAAAAGACTACGAGGACTTTAAGGAGCAATTATCACAGCGCTTGCTGGAGGTGCTTTTTAAGCACCGGCCACAATTGCGAGAGGCGCTCGACTACTATGAGTTGTCTTCTCCGCTATCCACACAGTTTTATCAGCACAGTGAGCGTGGCGAAATTTACGGTCTGAACCACAATCTGGCGCGTTTTCAGCAGCCGTTTCTGCACACCCAGTTGCCCGTGAAAAATCTCTATATGACGGGGGTGGATGTCATGACAGCAGGCGTGGGGGGCGGTTTAATGGGGGGGATGTTGACCACTATGCGAATGCTGGGCTTGCGCAAGATCACCAAACTAACGGATTTGCTGAAACACTACGTTCCTTCCCAGTGATGCACTGGCGGCGAGGAATACAGAAAAAGAGGGCTCTGTCAGCGTTCGGGTACCGTTTTTCATCGATCCCAATGCTCCGAGAGCCCCTACACGAACTTCATTCGGTATCTTTTTGAACCGGTTCCCGCATTTTAGCTGACAGCACCTAGTGCTCATCACCGTGATCGGTGTGGCTGTCCAGCCAGATCAATAACAGCCCTCCTGCGATAGAGGCTCCTAAGATAGCGGCCATGCTGAGAGTTGCGCCAAGAGCTCCAACGACGACATGCTCGACCATGATCTTCTCCTGTTCTGTGGATGACGGATTACAAATGTCTATGACTGGTTGATGGTCACAGACTACTCGCTGACAGAAAAAAGCAGTTGATACATATCAAGTGTAGTGGCAATTGACACCAGAACTGCCGGGATGACGTTCTTCAGAGAGATTCTGGTGTCAGTTTTGGATGTTTTAGAAAGTCAGGCGGATACCAGCAGTCAGACCGCGTCCGGCTTCTGGCGCCACTTCCCGCAGGAAGGACGTGGAGTGGCGAATCTCTTCATCGAGCAGGTTGTCAGCTCTGACAAACACCAGACTGCCGGCTGCGCCCAGATTCAGCGGCACGCTGACTTGAGCGTCCACTCGGGTATAGCCGTCGGTGTCCTCTTCACCGTCGCCGCTGTGGCTCTGTGAGCCGGCTTCGATGACTTGCAGAGAACCATACCAGCTGGGCTGATTGAACGTCAGCTCCGCGCCAACACGGTGTGGCGGAATGCGGGGTACATCGCCGCCCTGGTCGAATTTGGCACGCACGGCATCGCCGAACAAACGCAGGCTGAAGTTCTGGCTGAGATTCAGATTGGTCTCGATTTCGGTACCGTAGAAGTCGGCGTCCTGTTGCTGATATTGATACACCAACAGTTCGGAGTCGTGATCCTCGATCCCGGTGTTGTACTGGTAGATGTAATCATCAATCTGGTTGTAGAACAGGTTGACCTTCAGGTTGCTGATCAGACTTTGATTGGCGGGTTCCCACTCATAGCCAAGGTCCAGGTTGCGGCTGGTTTCATTGTCCAGATCTGCGTCACCCAGGTCGTAGGTCTGGGTCGCGATGTGAGCGCCGTCAGACAGCAATTCTTCCATGCTCGGCGCGCGTTCGGCAAGGCTCAGGATCGCGCTGAAATGGTGCTCATCGGTGAGGTTCCAGTGGTACCCCAGAGACGCGCTGCCGGCGTTGTGATCGAGGGTGTCGTTGGGAATCGGGCTGCCAGTGCGGGAATTGTCGGGATCCACACTTTGGCGCTCGTAGCGAAGTCCCAGTTCCACCCACTGGCTGTCCCAGTGTTTTTCTTCGATCCAGAACAGGCCGGTGCTCTGGATGTGCGTCATCCGGGGAATAAAGGCCTCTTCACCGACGGCTCCGTAGTCGCGATCCTGATATTGCAGACCAAAGGCGCCCTGCCAACCGTGGAAGGGATTGTGCACCAGCTCGACCCGGCTCTCCCAGGCTTTGCTGGTGAATTTGGTGCCAGTTTCGCCGTTTTCCAGCTCGATGTGTTGATAGTCGTTGTGG
>NZ_CBFIHX010000033.1:0-32470 GCF_965662505.1 Pseudomaricurvus sp.
TGACAGAGGCTGCGCTGAACGTTCAGTCTGCAGGCGCTGATTTCCTTCTGATTTGTACCAATACGATGCACAAGGTCGCACCTGAAATTTCAGCGGCAATTCAAATTCCTCTGTTGCACATCGCTGATGCCACGGCAGAAGTGTTAAAAAATGAAGGCGTAAAAAAGGTCGGGTTGTTGGGCACAGCGTTCACCATGGAACAGGAATTCTACAAAGGTCGACTCATGGATGAGCACGGTGTAAGTGTGGTCGTTCCCGATGAAAAAGACCGGGCGATTGTGCACAGAATTATTTACGAAGAACTGTGCTTGGGAAAAATAAAGCCACAATCAAAAAAAGAGTATTTGCGCATTATTGATAGCCTTTCAGATCATGGCGCTGAGGCCGTCATATTAGGCTGTACCGAAATAGGAATGTTGGTAAAGCAGCGAGATACAGGCATCAGATTACTGGATACCACGGTGATCCATGCGAATAAAGCTGTGGAATATGCAATGGCAGATCACAGGTTTTCCAAGTGAACTACGAAACGTTTAATGCACTTTGCGGAAACCTTCCGGCGACAAGCCACGTTGTGCAGTGGGGTGGATCCCATGTCTGGAAGGTGGGAGGAAAGGTTTTTGCAATAGGTGGCTGGGGCTCAGCGAACCAACCGGCGTTTACCTTTAAAACCTCTGATCGTAACTATCAATTTTTAGAAAATAAATCGGGCTATAAACCGGCACCGTACCTTGCTTCGCGAGGTATGAAATGGATTCAGATGTTTGATGTGTCGAAGATCGAAGAGGAAGAGTTGATTTACTATTTGACGGAATCTCATCGAATCGTGTCATTGGGTCTTACCAAAAAACGACAAAAAGAATTAAACCTTAATCAGGTCTAACGCAATTAGATAACCCTGTGCGATTATCAAAGATCAAGTACAGTACGGATGTAGTGTAGTTTAGTGTGGCGAAGAGAACTCCGCCACTCATTTAAACCAACCACTGCTCCTCCAGATCGTGAGCGGGCAAAGGATGAGAAAATAAATATCCTTGCAGGCGTTTAACACCAAGTTCAACGCAAATGTCCCGTTGGACTTCGGTCTCAATTCCCTCCGCGACGGTGTCGTAGTTCAGAGATTGTGCAAAAGCCACAATGGCTTTTAGGAGGTTTGCGTCATCGACACTGTAAACACTTTGGATAAATGACTTATCAATCTTTAACAGGTTGATGGGGTATTTATTGAGATGGGAAAGAGATGAATAACCGGTTCCAAAATTATCCAGAGCGATTCTAACACCCAGATCAGAAAGACGTTTCAGCATATCCAAGGCGGTAAGACTGCTTTCAAGGCTGCTTTCAGTCAGTTCCAGCTCAAGATGATGAGCTGGTATTTGAAAGCGGTTGATACACGCCTTTAGGTGTTCGGTTAAACCAAAATCTTTTAATTGGCGGGCGGATAAGTTTGCGGAAATAGAAAAGTTAACATTCTTGGTTGAGAGTTTTCTGATCCATTCGCTGAACTGTTGGCACGCGGTTTCAAGCACCCAGCGGGCAATGTCGTTAATCAGGTTTGCTTCTTCGGCGATAGGAATAAAAGTATTTGGTGGGATTAAACCTAGTTCGGGATGCTGCCAGCGAATCAAAGCTTCGACACCTTCCATCTGATAAGTTTGTGCGTTGATCTGAGGCTGATAAAAAAGCACAAACTGGTTTTTCTCCAGACTACGTTTTAGATCGTTTTCCAGACGAACTCTGTTTTCAATGTGTTCGTGAAAATCTTTAGAATAATACTGCACTTGATTTCGACCCAGAGCTTTAGATCGATACATGGCGACATCGGCACATTTCATCAGTTCGACAGGGTCTAGAGCGCAGTCGGGGTAGGTTGCCACACCAATACTGGCGGTGATATCAATATCCTGACCATTGATTTCAACCGGTTCAGAAAGGGATTCGAGAAGACGTTTCACCAGTAAACGTATTTGATGAGAATGTTTAAAATCGTGAACGAGGATGGCGAATTCATCTCCGCCAAGCCGGCATAACTTGTCACCACCCCGGATGGGTCTTTCCAGACGTCGGGCCACTTCTTTTAAAAAATAGTCACCGGCGTCGTGGCCGAGTGTGTCATTGATATCCTTAAACTTATCGAGATCCAAAAACAGTAAAGCCAATGTGGTGTTGTCGCGACTGGCTTTAGGAATAGCATCTTTTAAAGCTTCATCAAAAAAGTAGCGATTACTAAGGCCTGTGAGGCTGTCCTGTTCCGCGAGTATTCTTAATTGATTATGACTGTCCAGAACCCTGCGTTCTAACTGGTATCGCTCTGCGGAGATTAAAATGGCGCGTTTGAGTCGCGCGGCGGTGAGTTCACTTTTCATGATGAAGTCCTGTGCACCAGCCTCAATACAATCGAGGGCAAGCTCTTCATCGTTGCTGTGACTGAGCATAACAATGGCGGTAGCAAAGTCATTATTACCACGCAGTTCACGTAGCACTTCTATACCGTTGGAAGGCGGTAGCTGGTAATCAAGCAGAATCATATCGTATTGATGATTCTTGGCCAGCTTAACCGCTTCGCTGGCCGATGCCGTTTGATCGATGGTATTGATCGGTAGCATCGATGCTTTCAGAGTGCGAGTTGCGGCCATTCTATCAACGGCGTCGTCATCAATGATGAGGATATCCATATAATTTCTCTTGATCTGTCGCTATTCCTTTATGAAGGATGCTAACTTTTGTTCAGTTGGCCAGCTAAAATAAAAACAACAGCCTCTCGTGCCATCCGATTCAATTCGATAACTGCAGCTGTAGTGGTCCAGAAGTTTTTTAATGATAGAAAGGCCAAGTCCACTGCCTTCCACAATATCTCTCGGTTTCAGGGTGTGAAAGAGATTAAAGACTTTGCTCTGATATTCGGGCGGAATTCCGGGGCCATCATCTTTTACCGAAAACTGATAGGAACCATTAGCTTTTTCTACAGTGACGGTCACACAGCCATTGGTTTGGTCATGATGTTTGATCGCATTGCCCATTAGGTTGCGCAGGATTAATTCCAGTGGTGTCCCCAGAGTGTTGATGTCTCCGACCTCGTTATTGCATACCAGTGTAAAGTCCGGAGGGGGATTCGACAATTCAAACAATCCCTGGACTCTTTCGGTGATGCAGAAGAGTTCTAATTGACCCTCTTTATGCCCCGCACGGGAATAGGCCAGCAAGTCATCGAGCAGTCGCTCCAGGCGGGAAATACGGCTCTGAATCAAAGTGAGATATTCAGAGGAATCCGGCGTCAGTTTATCACCCATATCTTCGGCCAGCCATTGAGATAATTGCGAGATACCACGCAATGGCGCCTTCAGGTCATGGGATGCAACAAAAGCAAATTGATCCAGTTCTTTATTGGCTTCCAGCAATTCGTTATTGCGCTTTCTCAGGCTGCCCTTAGCTCTTTTCAGATCATCTTGTTGCACCCTAATATCTTCAGTGATTTCATTCGCGTAATGAATAGCTTTCTGATTGGCGCGCACCAAAACAATAAAGATAATAAGCAAGAGTGCATCAATAAGCAGACCGCCGACTAAAATGAGTTGGGGTTGATTCTGTGGATGTTGTGCACGAAACAGTTGTGATGATTGCAGTGTAAAGGTCCATGGACGCCCGTAAAGTTCGATTGTCATTTGTTTGCTGAAAATGGGTTTACGGTCATAGTCTGCAGAGTCTGAAGTCAGTTCGTTGTACAACTCTTGCTCACCATCATGAATGCTAAAGTTCACCTGCCGATTGGTATTTTCCAGCGTGCCATCCATCAATTTATTCATAATGAAAGGCGCATACACCAGACCGAGAAATCCATTGCTGGAATCGCCATGGGTTGAGGGTGCTTCCTGAACGCTGTACCAAGGGGCGTAAAACAAAAAGCCGGGCGTTTTGCGGGAGTCTTGCACCAGAGTAATGGGACCGGTGATATTGGCTTTGCCAGTGTCCCTGGCCTTTTTAGCCGCAGTAAAACGATTGTGCTCATGAGCCATATCCAACCCCACCGCTTTTATATTACTGGCTTGCGGCTCGATGTAGGTAATGGGCCAGTATTCATTCAGTGGGTGAGTCGGGTGAAGATCGAAGTCGGGAAAGAGTTGGCGCTGCCAGGCAAGGTAGGCGGGCATTTTTTCTGGCGGGACATAATGTATAACCCCTATGCCATTGATGCCCGGAAATCGGTCTTCGATCTTTAAACTGGTGGCAAAGGTTCTCCAGTCGTGGCGTGAGGTGTCATCCCCCAGCATGTGCAAAGCCGCGACTCCAGCCCAGAGAGCCTCTTCATACTTGGCCATCCGCTCCTTCACCAGTTCGATTATCTGGTCGGCCTGATAGTTAAATTGCGCTTCCGTTTTCTGTTGTACCTGCTGGGATGAGAAATACCAGGCACCAAGCGTCAGCATCAGCGAGAGCACCAATACCATCCAGTGGTACCAGTGCAGGCTCTTCAGCGGTGTTAGATCCTGATGAGAATCTGTGGGATTGTTTATGGACATGAGTTCCTGATGCTTTTGGGGCTCTCGCAAAAGCCTCTGTTATAGAGTCAATATAGCAGTTGCGAGGCTGAGACATCTCAGCGTACTCACTGACAGCAAGTGGATAAACTTGACTGCTGGCGATGAAACAACGGTTATTGTTGATTGGTTAGTCGTCAAAGCAGACAGTTCCTCGGCTTTTTTCGTATCATCGGTACTGTTTGAGAAATATCGGCACACTTTTACAAAAATAAAGCCTGTAACGGCAAAATAACGTTCATAAGGCATAAATAAAGCTCATAAGACAAAAAGCCCATCAGGCTTTTCTCATAGAAAATCCACGCCTGGATATTCTCCGGCTCGCTGAACAGGCAGTACCATGACCCACCCCAAACTCTGGACCCGTGACTTTATCATTGTCTCGGTGCTGAACTTTCTACTCGTACTGGTTTTCTACCTGCTGGTGGTGGTGATCGGTCTCTACGCCAGTCGTGACCTGCAGGCGACGGCCAGTCAGGCGGGGTTGGTGGTTGGAGTGTTTATTGTGGGATCGCTGGTAGGAAGGTTATTGACGGGGCAGGTTCTCGACCGACTCGGTCGCAAGCGCTGCATGATAACCGGATTGTTTTTGGCGATACTCACCTGCCTGTTGTACTTCATTAACGCCGGAATTGGGTTCTTAATCTTCACCCGCTTTCTGCACGGTGTATCCATCGGTGTGGCTGCGACGGCTACCGCAACGGTTGTGGCTCATCTGGTACCAGCCTCCCGCCGGGGCGAAGGGTTAGGTTATTTTGGGGTTAGTGCATCGCTGGCGACGGCGATTGGCCCGTTTATCGGCATGTTGATGGTGCAGCGTGTTGATTTTGAGGTGATTCTGGCGTTTTGCACGGTGATGAGCGTTGTCTGTTTGATCGTAGGATTCATGCTGGGTGTTCCCGAGCTCACCGATGAGCAGCGAGCGATGCCACGTCAGCAAGTTTCTTTCAATAGTTTGTTGGAACGTCGGGTGATCCCCGTTTGCAGCATTATGCTGTTTGCCGGAGTGCTGTATTCCAGTGTGTTGTCTTACCTGAATACCTTCGCGGTAGAAAGAGACCTGGTGAGCGCGGCCAGCTTCTTCTTTATGGTCTATGCCATGACAGTACTGGTATCCCGTCCTTTTGCCGGCAAGATAATGGATAACCGCGGGGCGAATATCATCATGTACCCTGGGCTGCTGTTGATGGGGTTGGGCCTGGCGGGGATTGGTTGGGCGCAATCAGGCCTATTGTTGTTGTCTGCCGCAGTACTTCTGGGACTGGGGTTTGGCAGCATTCAGATCTGTATTCAGGCCATTGTTATCCAACAGGTAGAAGCTCACAAGATTGGCTTGGCAACTTCCACCTTCTTTATTTTTGTCGATGCAGGATTGGGTTTTGGGCCTTACTTTCTCGGTCTGATTGTGCCTTATCTGGGCTACGGCAATCTCTATTTGGCTCTGGGAGTTTTGTCTTTGGCTCCCCTCGTGATGTATCACTTCATTCACGGAGTGAAAGAGTAGGGAGTGGAAGAATAGGGTGTGGATAAGTGAGGCTGTGGGCGATACGCCCACAGCCTGTGACCGTCATCTGGCCAACCGGAAGTTCAGCCCGCGCTCACTTTGCGTTTGCTTTCAAGATCGATCACATTCCCCTTTTTTGTCGCTGTCACTGCCGACATAAATTCCTGACCCCAGTAGTTAATGTCGTAGTACTCGACCACCTCAAACGCTTCTTTCAAGCGCGCTTTGGCGTCTTTGGCGTGCATGTTGAGTGCGAAGTAACAGGTGTCGGCCAGCTCCACCGGATCGTGGGGGTTGGCCAGCACCACACCGCGCAGTTCGGCTGCGGCACCGGTGAATTCCGATAACACCAGCACACCGCGACCGTCGGTGAGACCCTGAGTCGCCACGTATTCCTTGGCGACCAGATTGAGTCCGTCCCGCAGAGGCGTGATCCACATGACGTCAGCCATAGTGTAGTAGGCCACCAGTTCTTCAAACGGAAAACTGCGGAAGAAGAACTGAATTGGCGTCCATCCCACTCGTGCGAAGCTGCCGTTGATCCTGCCTACAGCCTGTTCGATTTGTTGCTGAAGTTCATCATAAATAGACATCCCCTGAGCGGATGGAACGCAGACTGTCAGCAGAGTAACCTTGCCAATTAATTCGGGATGCGTAGTCAGCAGGCGTTCGTAAGCGGTGAGTTTTTCCAGAATGCCCTTGGTAAAATCCAGACGCTCGACGGAGAGGATAACTCGGGTGCCTTCCATTTCTTCCAGGAGCTCTTTCATACGATTTTGAATAGACGGCATGGCAAGGGAATTTTTGATGCGATCCAGACTCAAACCCACCGGGTGTGCGCCGAGACAGATGCTGCGACCGTTGACTTCAATTTCTTTGGTCATCTCATCCAGCCCCACGGCGCAACCGTAAGTGAGAAAACGCGGCGCACAGCTGACTTTTTCTTTGACCGTAAACGGCGTTACCCCACGGACCACATCGACGAAGTTTTCTGACTGTCGGGGAATGTGAAAACCGACGTAATCACATTGCAGCAGACTGCCGATAATATCTTTCCGCCACGGTAAGACGTTAAACACATCGGCCGAGGGAAAGTAGGTGTGATGGAAAAACGCGATGGTGACATCCGGACGGATTTCCCGCAGGTAGGCGGGTACCATCCACAGGTTGTAATCGTGAATCCAGACGACCGCATCCTCAGCGGCTTCTGCCGCGGCGCGTTCAGCAAAGGCGCGGTTGACTTCAAGAAACACTTCCCAGTGTTCTTCGCGGAACGTGGCCCGTTCCCAGAATGTATGCAAGGTTGGCCAGAAGGCTTCCTTGGAGAACTTTTTGTAAAATATATCCACTTCATCTTCGGTCAGACGCACACGGGCAGCTCGAAGATTGGGGTAGTTCTTGGAGTCCACTTCGGTATGGGTTTCAAAATCCCCGTGATTGTCATCGTGGGTTGACCAGGCGACCCAGGACCCCCGGCGACCGTCGGCAAAAAAACCTAACAGGGTGGGAATAATACCGTTGGGCGATGAGGGACGACGACGGCGCAGTTCTCCCTCTTCAAACACTTCCTCATAAGGCAGGCGATGATAGACAATCACCAGATCGGATTTTCCCGGTGGTAACAGTTCCTGGGCTTCGGCTTCCAGACCGGCGGGACCGAGAAAACCAAAATGCTGAAACGCTTCGAGGATACCACCGCAACCAGGTTCGTTGGCGTGCAAAACGCGGGCACGGTTTTCGGTAGACTGTAACAGTGCCGGTTCGGATTCACCGACACACACGCCAATAAAACCTTGCTCGTACATCGACAAGTCATTGAGGGTGTCGCCGGCGACCATAACTTGTTCCGGATGCCATCCCATGTGCTCGACCAGTTCGCGCAGTGTTTTGCCTTTATTGATTCCCGGAGGTAAAACATCCAGGTACAGATCGGCGGAATACAACAGATCGCAGGAAAGCTCGTTGACGATGGAAATCACCTCGTCATCAATCGCACCTTCTTCGCAAAAATACGAACAGCGACGCTCTTGAGGAACATCCTGTCGTTGCAGTCCGGTTTTGTGAGCCAGAGCGTTTTCAATCACCTGGGTGCCCGGCCACAGTGCATCAATTTTTGCCTGTACCGGTTGAATCGGTTGTTGAGTGTGACCTTCAACAATGGTGCAGCCGACATCACAAATAATGTAATCCGGCTGTGGAATGGTGGGATCGGACAGTAAGGGCAACACGGATTCCAAACCGCGGCCAGTGACAAAAGCCAGTGTGATATCCGGGTGGGCGCTGATCAGCTGGTAGAGTTTAAGTCGTTGTTCCGGTGTACCGGCGAGAAACGTACCATCCAGATCGGTGGCTAAAAGCATGACAATCTCCTGTAACTGATAGTCGGTGACGTTCCGATATCAATGCAGTGTGTTATGCCTTAAAACAGCTAGCCGCAGGTACGTGTTAAGTGTTGCTTTGTGTCTATTACTGAATCATGGTTTAAAACCATCAGCGACAGCCTTTTTAAGGCTTGAATGTCGAACTAACCATTTGTTGAATCCAGCTCGGTCCATGTGCAGTACTTACCCTGACTGCATTCAACAAAGGATTAGATCCGACCAGTGACTTCCTCCTCTTTTGGTGTTTCTTCTTCCGTGTTTGCCGGTTCTTCGTCTGGCAGCATTTCCAGCGCCGTCGGCGTGGTGCGAACCATGGGCACAAAGTGCGCAGGGTGATCGGAAGGCACTGCTTTAGAGCGTTGCAAGTTCTGTACCGCGTACAAACAAAGTATCAATTGCATCACGACAAAGTAGAGGGTTAGGGCTTGGTAGCCTGTTAAAGACATCAATTGGCCCGCCAGTGCTGGGCCGATGGCTGCACCAACACCATGCAAAAATAAAAGACTGCTCGCACCCGACAAGATATCTTCCGGTTCGATATCGTCCATCAACATGGCCACAGACACGGGATAAACCGCAAACGCAAAGCCGCCATAGAGAGCGGCTGCTATCAGAACCCAGTTGCCGAACAACGACGTTCCCCAAAGCAGACACGCGGCCACGGCTGCCAGAGCGGCGACAGCCGCCAGAACCTTGCGTCGGTCGTGGGTGTCCGAGTAGCGTCCCAATGGCAATTGAAACAGGGCGCCGCCAAGAATGGCGCAGGACATAAAGGTGGCCACACCGTTGTGATCCATGCCGATGCGTCCGGCATAGATAGCGCCCATCCCCCAGAAACCACCCATGGCCAGTCCGGACAACAGCGCACCCGCAACGGCGACTGGTGAAATACGAAAGATGGCAGAAATTTTCAGTCGCGGTACCACAGACACTTCGGGCTGATTCATGCGCGTCAGCGTGATGGGTACCAGACTGACACTGATTAAAATGGCCGACACCGCAAACAGCAGAAAGGTTTCCGCGGAACCCAGACGCAACAACTGTTGGGCGAGCGCCAGTGAACCCAGGTTCACGGCCATGTACACCGCGAATACGCGTCCCCGTTGTGGCCCGTTGGTTTGCGCGTTTAACCAGCTTTCAATAACGGTGTACAAAATCACCAGCACAGCGCCGGTCATCACCCGCAATAACAGCCAGGTGATGGGATGCACGCTGATTTCATGGAGCAAAACCGAACAGGCCGCCACGGCGGCACAACAGGCAAAGGTGCGGATGTGACCCACGCGTTGAATGAGCGGTAGAGCGATAAAGGTGCCGATAAAAAAACCAAAGAAGTATCCGGACATGATGATACCCATGGTGTTATCGGCATACCCCTCCATGCCACCGCGAATGGCCAGGAGTGTATTCAGCAGACCGCTGCCTAACAGCAACAGCGAAACGCCAACGAGCAGTGCCGTAATCGGGACCACCAGGGACAACATGTTCAGACTCCTGAAAACTCAGTGACGGGTTCGATTAAGGCAATCAACACTGAAAGGATTTGGTTTCTCCAGTTTCCACGTCGATGTAATCGATGGTGGATGTTTTGAAGTTGAGATCCACAAACAGGCAGCAGTAACTTTCACCGTGTCGCCAGGCCATGGAGACACTGGTTTGATTTGAATAGTTTAGTTCAAAGTGGCCGTCGAACGCCGGATAGTGACTGCGGAAACGCATCAGCTCCAGTTGTCGTTCTACCACCGGTTGAGTGACGGCTTCATCGATTTCCTCAAGTGAATAAAAATGACGATTGATATCGCGAAATTCTCCGGTGCTGTCCATCAAATCGTAATCATTGCAGCCGGCGAGCAGTCCGACGTAATACACCTGGGGAATGCCGGGAGTGAAAAACTGAATGGCGCGGGCGGCAATATAAGCGTCATCGTTGCGCATTAAGGCATCATAAAATGTGCACGTCAGTTGGTAGATGGCACCAACACTGTGCACATTGGCAGCGGAGCGTCGCAGAATTGGATCGGCGCTGCGGCTGTCAATATTGTCGATCAGCTCTGCAATTTTGTCTTCCGGCAGAATGGATTCCACATCGGGAATACAAATGCCGTCATGAGTATCCAGCACCGTCACCATATTGCGCGGGCACATGCGCAACCAATCTTTTAGATAAATACTGTTGGCGTCCAGCAATGAATACAGCAGCAGCGGTGGCAGGGCAAAACCGTACGGATGCATATTGCGGCGGCCAATGGCGTATTGGTAACTGGGGTGATCGTGCACTTCCGGCAGGATCTCGGCACCGTTTAATTGCGCCACTTCATTGGCCCAATCCAGCAGTCGGTAGACCTCTGGCTCAACCAAAAAGCAGCTGGTGCCGATGCGTTTGGTGGTGTAACCGAATGCGTCCAGACGAAACAGCTTTACGCCTCGCTCTGCGAGGAACTCCATATTTTCAGCCATGAACTGGTACGTCAGTTCATTCTTAAAGTTCAGGTCGATCTGGTTTTCAGTGAAGGTGCACCACACCCGACCGGTGGTGCCATCGGCAAAGGTGACGTCGCGGAAGGGTTCTTTCTCCTTGCGGATATGGATCTTCGCAAGGTCGTCGTGGGAAATCTCCCCCAACTTGTCCACGTCCACAAACAGATCGGCGTATTGGGATTGATCACGCTTGGCGATGTAATCCTGAAACTCCACCGATTGATCGGAAATATGATTAATGGTGACATCACAGGTGAGGTCGTAATCGGCGGCGATGGCTTCAATATCGTCCCAGGTACCGAACGTCGGCTCTACTTCACGGTGCGACAGCGGTGAAAACCCGCCGTCGGCGTTGGAGGGAAAAAAGGGCAGAATGTGCACTCCGCCAACACTGTCGGCAAAATGTTTGTTCATCACCTGATGCAAATCTTTCAGGTTGCTGCCCATGCGATTGGGGTAACAGATAAGTTGGACTGCGTTGCGTAAAGGCATCGTTCCTCCTGTGATTGTTACTCACAGAATCTGCAAGGTCTGTGCCAGTGGTCCGAGTATCGGTAGAATGGCGAACTTACTATGCCGGATCAATGCCGGTTCTTTTAGACTCCACCAGAAAGACAACTACCATGATTGAAGTGTTATTACTGGCCGTGGCCTTGAGTATGGATGCCTTTGCGGTTTCGATTGGCCTGGGTGCGAAACAAGCAACGGGTTCCCATTACGATTTGGATTCCGGTAAATCAGGCAGCCCACTCAAGCTTGCGTTGTTAGCGGGCGTTTACTTCGGGGTGGCTCAGGGCGTCATGCCGCTGATCGGCTACCTCGGCGGCAAGGGGGTGTTGGGCTGGGTCGAGCATTACGCACCCTGGATCGCGTTTGGGTTGCTGGTGTTTATCGGCGGCAAGATGATCTATGAATCATTTTCCGAAGGGCTTGAGGAGGACATTGCGCAGGTGACCCATCGGGTGATGCTGATACTGGCCATTGCCACCAGTATTGACGCGATGGCGGCGGGCTTTGCTCTGACGCTGATGAGTGTGGCACCACTGCTGGCCTGTTTTATCATTGGGATAACCACCTTCCTGTTCAGTGTGCTCGGTGTTTATGTGGGCACCAAAAGCGGCACTTGGCTGGAGAGCAAGGCAGAACTGCTGGGAGGCATCGTGTTGGTGCTGATCGGACTGAAGATCCTGCTGGAGTAATTCACCCCTGGAAAAGGAGTGACCAAAGCACTTCGAGTCATCATTATGCGAGAAAAGGGCCTGTTGGGCCCCTTTTTTGTGGGCGACAATCGTGCTCTGTACTTTTTCTTAAAGCATTGGGTTCTAAAAAGGTAAGTTTCTGAAATCGGTCTACACTGAATGGCATGGAATAAGGCAAAGCCATTTAGGAACTTTCCCGGTTGCAGCAGGGCTTCACGGGGCTATAAGGAACGACACTATGCAAGAAACCCAACCCTCGACGCTCTCTTCTACACCTCAATCTTCTACAACGCCTCAATCCTCAACGCCCGTGATTGATATTGCCATTCGCTTGGCCCTGATCGCTTTTCTGGTGTATCTGGCGATGCGGGTCTTTTCTCCCTTCCTGGGACTGATGGTATGGGCGGTGGTACTGGCCGTTGCTCTCTATCCGCTGAATGCCAAGATTGCCTCTAAAGTGGGTGGCGGCCACGGTCGGGCGGCCACCTTGCTGGTTTTTATTGTGGTGTTGCTGATCGGTGTACCTACCGTATTGCTGGGCATATCCTTTGTGGATCACATGCTCAGTGGTTACAAAGCGCTGGAAAACGGCACGCTGACCATTCCGCCTCCCAATGCCAGTGTGGCCGACTGGCCTGTGGTGGGTCAGCAGGTGTATGGTGCCTGGCAATCGGCTTCCAGTAATGTTTCGGCTTTTGTCACCGAGCATCACGAGCAGCTTCGCGGTGCCGCGCGCCGTGCGGCCGCGACTGTAGGGGGTGGCGTGAAGACGGTATTGGCCTTTATAGCTGCCTTTATTGTGGCCGGTGTCATGCTCGCCTATGCCCATCCGGGCTCAGAGAGTACCCGCCGCATTTACGGTCGAATCTTTGGCCCGAAAGTTGGCCCTGACATGCACGTGTTGACCGTCGCCACCATTCGCTCTGTGGCCACTGGGGTTATCGGGGTGGCCTTTATTCAGTCCATTTTGCTGGGTGTTGGTTTCCTGATTGCCGGAGTTCCCGGTGCGGGTATTCTGGCAGTGCTGGTCCTGGTGCTGGGTATTGCCCAGGTTCCTGCGGCGCTGATCTTTGTACCTGCCCTTGTCTGGCTGTGGTCTTCCGGTGATGGCTCCATGGTGTTTAACGTGGTGTTGACGGTGTATCTGGTCTTGTCGGGGTTGGCGGATAACGTGCTCAAACCCATGCTGTTGGGACGTGGTGTCGCCGCGCCCATGCCGGTTGTGTTGCTCGGTGCGCTGGGCGGCATGATGACCAGTGGTTTGATCGGCCTGTTTATTGGGGCGGTGATCCTGGCGGTGGCCTATCAGATCTTTATGGCCTGGGTGGATACCGGTGAGAGCGGCAGTGTTGAAGTACCTGCCGAAACAACTGGGGTTGAGAGTAAGTCTGCTGAGTGATGGACAACTATTTATCCCCCTTGATTCGCGCTGGGGCAGCGGGCTTGTTATTGAGTCTGGCTGCCTGCGCGCCGCTGGGGCCTGATTATCAGGATCCAGACATCCATTGGCTGGCAGATTGGCAGCCAGAACTCTATGGCGAGACAAAACAGGATACTCAGGCGGCGGATCTCAGTCAGTGGTGGCAACGGTTTAACGATCCGGTACTGACCGATCTGGTGCAAAAGGCTCGGGCAGAAAGCCCCGGCTTGCGCATCGCCGGCCTGCGAATTTTGGAAAGCAAGGCGCTGCAGGGCATTGCCACCGGATTGCAGTATCCCCAAGTGCAACAGGTTACCGCACAGGGCGCCTACGTCGATCAACAGCGAGGCAGTGGTCGGGATCGGGAATTTCGCACCGGCGAAGCGGCATTCAACCTCGGTTGGGAGATGGATTTCTGGGGTCGCTTTCGCCGTGGTGTGGAATCCGCTGATGCCGCCTATTTTGCCTCGGTGACCAATCAGCACGATGTGCAAGTGCTGCTGGCTTCTCAGGTGGCCTCGCTCTATTACGGTTACAAAACCACTCTCCAGCGCATCGAAATTGCCCAGCAAAACGTGCAACTGCAAAAGCGCAGTTTTGACATCACCGAACAACTCTATAACGAAGGTCAGGATTCCGAGCTGGATCTGCAACAGGCCAAATCTCAATACCTGGGTACCCAGGCGACGATCCCCGGTTTGCAGTTGGCATTGCAGCAACAACGCAATGCGCTCAGTGCGCTATTGGGACGCTCGCCGGGAGACTTGCCGGAACTGGATGGCGTGGACAGCAAATTGCCGGAGCTGGAGCCACTGAGTCTGCAGCAAGTGCCCGCCAATTTGTTGCTGCGGCGACCGGATGTGCGCACCGCAGCCTGGTCGGCGGCGGCGCAATCGGCGCAGATTGGTCTGGCAAAGGCGGATCTGTATCCGGCGCTGTCGCTGTTCGGATCGTTTGGCTGGTCTGGCAACAGTTTTGAGAACACCGCTAATGTCACCACTTTTGCCGCCGGTCCGGCGCTCACCTGGAATATATTCAACTACGGTCGCCTGAGAAATAACGTGCGGGTTCAGGACGCGCGTTTGCAACAGGCGCTGGAGGGCTATCGCAGCAGTGTGCTCAATGCCGCTCGGGAAATCGACGATGCCGCCAACCGTATTGCCCAGACCGGAACCAGTCAGCAAATTCTCGATCAGTCGCTCATCGCCGCTGAACGTTCGCTGGAAATTGCCACCCGGCGTTACCGTGAGGGCTACTCGGATTTTCAGCGGGTACTCGATGCTCAGGCGCGCACCTTTGCCCAATCCGATCGTGCCATCGTCAACCGCGGCGATCACGTGGCGGCCATCATTGGTCTTTATCAGGCGCTGGGTGGTGGTTGGCAAGAGGCCGCCATCGACTCCGTCATACCGCAAGAGATGCGTGACACCATGAGTGAGCGCACCCACTGGGGCGATCTGCTGAAAGATCCGCTGGCGACACCGCCGCCCCCCGCAGAACCAGGAACCACACCATGAGTGACAATGCACCGTCTAACGATTCACCCTCCCAGAATGTGCCTCCGGGGGACGCTCCCGCCGAGACGCAAGTCTCCACCAACTCGCCGGCGGGCAAGGCTGTCAGCAAAGGCGGCATCGGCATCTTGATTGTGATTGTCGTCAGCCTGCTGTGGTATCTGATGGCCGATCGCTTTACGCCTTACACGTCGCAAGCTCGAGTGCAGGGCTATGTGGTCGGGGTGGCGCCGAAGGTGGCGGGCATCGTGACCGATGTCTGGGTTAAGAATAATGAGCGGGTGAAGGAAGGGCAGAAGCTGTTTTCCATTGATCGCTCCCAGTATGAGATTGCGCTGGAGAAGGCATTGTCTGATCTCAGCAACACTCAGAATCAGGTGGAAGCCGGCGGTGCTGCGGTGACCATGTCCGAGGCCAACCTGCGCGCGGCCAAGGCCGGACAGCTCAAAGCCCAACAGGATTACACCCGCCTGAAACGGTTACGGGAAAGTGATCCGGGCACGATTTCACAGCGTCGACTGGAAATTTCAAAAGCCACACTGGAGCAAACCCGTGCGCAAGTGGCGGCGGCGCAGGCGGATATTCAGCGGGCAATCGAATCCAAGGGTGGCTCTTCCGATGTGGACAACACGCTGTTGAAAACCGCCCAGGTGGGTGTCGACAAAGCCCAGCTGGATTTGGATAACACCACCGTGGTGGCTCAGTCGGACGGGGTGATCACCGATCTGCGAGCGGATGTGGGACAGTTTGCCGGTACCGGTGGCCCGGTGATGACGCTGATTGCGGTGCAGGATGTGTGGATCAACGCGGATTTTACCGAGAACAATCTGGGTCATTTGAAGCCGGGCACGCCGGTGGAGATTCTATTGGATTCCATGCCCGGTCGGGTGCTCAAAGGCAGTATTCGCAATGTTGGGGTGGGGATCAGCGCAGGTGGTTCCACACCGCCCGGTGGTTTGCCCAGTGTGCAGAACAATCGCGACTGGTTGCGACAGGCGCAGCGCTTTCCGGTGCAGATTGAATTCAATCAGCCGATGGAGCCGGAAGTGATTCATCAGCTTCGGGTGGGCGCTCAGGCATCGGTGATCGCCTACAGCGAAGGGCACGGAATCCTCAAATTGTTGGGTAAGGTGTATATCCGCATTCTGAGTGTGCTCTCGTTCGCCTACTAAAGCGTACCCCGCTTCGATGAGTCGCGGGACGTCGTTAAGAAGTTCAAAGTTATGAAGTTCAAAGCTATGAAGTTCAATCCTCTGAGTCTGCCGCTGGCGGCCCGCCGCAGTTTCCGACTGGCGATCATCGTCAGTCTGGCGCTGGCGTTGGGTTATGGCATGGGATTGGGTTTGCCGTTTTTACCGCCGCTGCTGGCGGTGATTCTGACGGCCACACCCTCACCACCGCCGGGTCCAAAAAAATTACTGGTATTAGTTGTGGCGGTCATCGTCAGTCTGAGCGTGGGCATTTTGCTGGGACCGCTGTTGCAGTCGGCACCCATACCTGCGCTGCTGATCATTTTCTGTGGCTTGTTTTTCAGCAGCCGGTTGGCCATCGCCGGCGGCAAGGCGGGGCCAGCAACCCTGCTGGCCTTTGGTTTTACCGTGATACCGGCTGCCAGCAGCGTGAGTCAGGCATTGGCCAGTGCGTTAATTGGCGCACTGGTGATTGGCGTTATCGTGGCGGTGGTGTGTCAGTGGCTGGTCTACCCGCTGTTTCCCGAAGATCCGGTGGCACCGGCGACGCCGGTACCGGTCTCTGTGGAACAGGCGGATTGGCAATCGCTGCGGGCGACGTTGATAGTGATTCCTGCTTTTCTGCTGACCCTGACCAACCCATCGGCGTATCTGCCACTGACGGTAAAAAGTATTTTACTGGGACGTGAGGCTTCGAACGTGCGTCTGCGGGACGCCAACCGCGAAATGGTGGTGTCTACCTTACTGGGCGGTGCCTGTGCCATCCTGCTTTGGTCGTGCCTGAGTTTGGCGGTGGAGCTGTGGTTTTTCACTCTGTGGATGTTGTTGTTTTGTCTGGTGTTGGCCAGTGGGGCTTACGGCATTTTGCGCTTTCAACGTGGCCCACTATCCGGAGCGGGTCCGTCTTTTTGGGTGGCCACCATGACCACTCTGGTGCTGCTGCTGGGTGGGGCGGTACAAGACAGCGCCAACGGCAAAGACGTCTATCAGGCGTTTGCGGTGCGCATCTCGTTGTTTCTCGCCGTGGCGCTCTACGCCGGTTTTGCCATGAATGCCTTGGAGCGCTGGCGTACGAGACGACAACTCAAAGCTGATGCCTTAACCCCACGAAACGTTTAACGAACCCGCTGAATAATGGAGACGCACAGATGTTGGTGAATTTTGTCATGGGACTGTCGATGATGGCGGTCTGCCTGTTGTTGCAGGGGATTTTGGTGGTGGCGGCATTGCGCTTTTACGCACGGCGATTGGAAAAGCTGAGTTCATCTTTTTTAGTGGCGATGCGGGTGGTGGCGCTGCTGATGGTTATCCTGATCATCGGCAACATGGCTCAGGTGGTGGCCTGGGCCATGTTGTTCGTCTGGCTGGGTGAATTTGAGACGCTGTCGCAAGCGGTCTATCACTCGGCGGTCAACTTCGCCACCCTGGGGTATGGCGATATCGTGATGTCACCCAAACACCAGCTGTTGGGGCCACTGGAAGCTATCAATGGCGTGTTGATGATTGGTGTTTCAACCGCGGCTTTGTCGAAGGCATTTTCCGAGGCGGTGAAAGATCGGATTCCACCGCCAGCCTGATCAAGGTATTAGTGTTAACAGGCCCTAGGACGACGCACTCAGCTTTTTCAGGATTTCAATTTCTTCCGGTGTGGGGGTGTAGCGACCGCCACAGCGGGCGTCAGTCTTTTGCAGCAGAGTGAAAACTTCAGCACCAATCGGCAGAGGATCACAGCCGTGGCCGGTTTCGCAGATCAGATCGAATTCCGGTTTGGCTTTGATGTGACAGGCAAAACAGTTGCCGTCGAAACGGTTAACCACATCCACAAAGCCGCGTTTGTGAATCTCACTGCCTTCTTCCGACACAGTTAATTCAAAGAACTCCCAGTCTTTGGTTGCCGCATTATAGCCCTTGGGGTGTTTGACCATCACTTCAGTGGGTACCAGTTGCACGACTGAGCCCGGTGGGTATTGGCCCTGTTCGGCGTTGGCGACTTTGAGGGTGTCTTCCAGTTTGCCTTCGATCAGATTGTCCACAAAGAACCCTCGAACCGGGGTCATATCCAGCATGCAGCGGAAGTCTTCGGCGCTGATTTTGAGTGCTTCGGGACTGGCCTTTGACTCAGCAAAAGCCGCGGGAGTGGCGAAAAGAGAGGCGAGAATCAGTGCCCGGAAGATCCGGGAAAGGGCGAGGTAAGGTTGAACGTTCAGCTTTATCACGGTGAAACTCCATTTGAATCAAGGTTGTTTTTAAATAACAGCACAGGCTAGGGGATTATACTTATAAATTGTGGGAAATTAAATTGCAAACAATTTAATTTAGTTGGGTTTGAGTCGAGACAATAGAAGGAGGATGAGTGATTTTTTTGGCTGTGGTTAATTGTGCAGAAAGAGCTGCAGGTTGACGCAGGCGTTCTGAGAAACAACGAAGGTGGTTTCGTCATTATGTTTGGGGCATCACCACCCATTCCGGATCGTCAAACTCACCAATGGGACGGATATCACAGAAAGGCGCTGCGCTGCGTATGATGTCGGCAACTTGTTCATTGGGTTGTGACTCCATGGCGTCCCGTTGCTCTTTACTGTCCCAGCTGGCGATGGCGATCAACACATTGGGATCGTCCAGTTTGCGGTGCAATTCGGTACCACGGGCACCAGGTGCCTGCTGAATAATTTCACTGGCGCGTAACCAGGCGTCGGCGTACTCCTCGGCTTTATGACCGGGTTTGATGTGTACTTCGAACAGAAACTTCATGGCGTACCTCTCATTGATTCCAAAGCGTCCAGCAACGATTCCAACCAGTTTAGCAATAGATTTGCAAGTCGTTAAAGGCAGAACAGTAAAAGCAGAGACGTTAAACAGAAAGCATTCAAAGCTGCCCGAGATCAACTTAACGTGAACGGGCGGTGTCTGGCAATTGTAAGGTGGGAATGGGCGTCAGCGGAAAAAAGCCGGCAGCATTTACGGTAAAGGACCGATGTGTCCATGCTGCCGGCAAAGCGAGGTTGTTGCAGTTGAAATGATTAGAAAGACTTTCTGAGCGTGACTCCGTAGCTGCGTGGATCTGCCAGATAAGAGGTGCTTGAACCAATAAAGGCAGTATCAAAAATCACCTGCGCGTATTCTTCATCCAGCAGGTTTTTCCCCCACAGTTCCAGGCTCCATTTATCAGACTCACTCACCAAGCCAATGCGTCCATTGACGACGGAATAGCCGTCCTGAACTTTTTGCCCGGCCAGGTTTGAGCCGGTGTTATAGCTGTCGCTGTGTCGAACATTGAGGTACACCAAACCGGTGAGGTTATCGGTGATCGTTGGTGTCCAGCTGATCGCCGCAGTGGTAACCAGATCAGGTGCATTGGACAGCGGCTCTCCGGGAAGGCGACGCAGTGACGGGTTCAGCGGTGCACCGGAATCGTCACCGACAAGATCATCGGCGTAACGGGTGTTCGCGTAAGTCATACCCGCCATCAGGTTGAGCGTTTCCGTAACACTGTAGCTGGCTTCCAGTTCAATACCTTCGGAAATCACCCCGTAGGTGACATCGCCGGAATCACAGCCACCGGTGGTTGGGTCGTTATCACCGTCGAGCCCATTCAGGTTGCTGTCACAACCGTTGATGGATTCCACAATGTACACCGTGCCATCAAAGGTGTTCAGCTGAAAGTTTTCAAAGCTTTGGTAAAACAAGGCAGCCGACGCGGTCAGACGTGCACCGTGGTATTTAGCTCCAATTTCAAAAGCATCGACGATCTCCGGATCAAACTTCAAATTATCCACGTCCGAATTTGAGCGAGGCAAAAAGGATGGGCCGAGTGCCGAGCGATCCAGATTATAGCCACCGGCTTTGTAACCCCGTGAATAGCTGCCATAGAACATCCAGTGATCGGAAGGCCGCCAGGAAAGCGACAGGGTTCCGGTAAACTGTTCCGTGGAGTCACTGTCTTCCAGATTCAGCGCGTTGAGCTCCGAGGTGCTGTTACCCTGACACGCGAGCGTCAGGAAGGCGGGAGCCAAGTCTGGAAAAATCCCTGGTGACAAGTTGCGCATGTCGGCACAGACGGTGTTGTTGTTGTTAAAGTCGGCGTCGAATTTTTTCTCATCGTAGGTGTAACGCATGCCCACGGTAAGATCTATCGTATCCGTCAGACTGATGATGTTGTGAGTGAAGAGCGCAAAGGTCTCGCTGTCTTGTTGATAGACGCTGCCGTCGTCCCCGAGATTTTGCAGGCTGTAAAGCAAGTCGAAGGCTTGCAGCGTACCCGGCGAAATACTGTTAGCCACAAAGCGGCCAGTAGCGTTTAGGCATCCGGGACTGGAGGGATCCATCAGTGCAGGACTCAATCCGGAAGCCACCAGACAGGAGGTATAAGCCCCGTAATCGCCGCCGAATTTAAGTGTGCTGCCCTGTTGCAAAGATTCGTTCGAGTAGTAGCCGCCAACGAGCCAGTCGAGACGGTTGTTGAAGGCGGTCCCTTGCAAGCGCAATTCCTGCGAGAAGGTTTCAAATTCACGACCGCTGCCGTCTTCGGATATGTGCAGGATATCCGCGTAGTGGTATTCCGCATCGGCGGACTGGGCACTGTCGTACTCGCGATACGCGGTGATCGACGTCAGGGTCATATCGTTGATGGTCCAGTTGAGTTCCGCCGACAGTCCCCATTGCTCCGAGGTACCACCGTAATCGCGACCGGGGCTGAAGGCCATTTTCCGGTCGTAGGGATCGTCCATGGAGGGATAGAGTTCATCCAGAGATTTACCGGTCACCGCCATCAGAATGCCAATGTTTGGATTGTAAACCGGGTCCAGCAGTTGGGAGTTGGTCAGTGGCTTGATGTCATCGGTGTGATCGCTGACGTCATCGGTGGCAAACACCGCGCCGCAGCAGTCTTCTTTCTGTTTGCTGTAATCGCCGATAATGCGCAGGGACAAATTATCCTGTGGCTCGATCATTAACTGGCCGCGCAAGAAATATCGATCGCGGTTATTAAGATCGTATCCGGTGTTGACGTCCTCGTAAAAGCCGTCGCGCTTGTAGAAAATGCCTTCGAGTTTACCGGCAACGGTATCGGAGAGGCCGCCGTTGATATTGGCTTCCAGTCTTCGTTCATCGTAATTGCCATAGGAGACCGCTATGTCGGAGGAAAACTCCTGTGTTGGAGCGGCGGTGGTAATACTGATCAAACCAGCCGAAGCGTTGCGACCGAACAATGTGCCCTGAGGGCCGCGCAAGACTTCTATCTGTTGTACGTCACCCAGTTCGCCCATGCCCACACCGGTACGGGATCGGTAGACACCATCGACAAAAATAGCGACGGAACTTTCCAGGCCGATATTATCGCCGACGGTACCAATGCCCCGAATGCGAGCCGAAGTATTGGATTCCGAACCGGTGGAAGAAATTAATACCGAGGGTGAGAGTTGATTCAGTTCCTTGACGTCATAGGTTCCAGAATTCTGAATGTCGGCTTTGGAAACAACACTGACGGCGATGGGAACTTCACTGAGCGATTGACTGCGTCGGGTGGCGGTCACGACCACTTCTTCAATCAGATTCTCCGCGTTTAGATCTGCGGGTTGGTTTTGAGCGTGCACTGCTTGTGCCAACAGAATAACGGGGCTGCACGCGGTAAATAACGCTGTTATTTTTTTCATACTATTTACCTACGGTTGGATGTTTTACTTCTTATTGTGGGTGATTACTTCTCTCCCTGATGAATGACCGGGCCGATAGGGTCAGCCCGGCTGAGTTCTTTCTGTTCTACTGCCCAGCAATCATTTAGTTGGCAAAGCGCCAGGGCAGCATGGTTTCAAAGTTAGTGCGATAAAACTGATCCTTGATGGATTCATCCAGGTCGGCGATGGATCCTTCAAAGTAGCCCAACGGGTCGGAGGTTCCCTCGGGATGCGGGTAGTCACTGGAAAACATAAACAGTTCCGGACCTGCCTCGTCGATCATCTGTTTTAGATCTTCTTTGGGGAACGGTGTGAACTTCATCGCGCGACGAATTTGCTCCGAGGGCGTCAGTTCCATGGACTGTAAATACGGGTCGGTTTTACCGAAGCTTTTGAAAGAAATGTCCAGCTCCCGCAGGAATTCCGGAACCCAGCCTGCGCCGCACTCAATCACGCCGCCTTTTAAGCGTGGGAAACGTTCAAACACGCCGTCGTAAACCATGGCCGTGAGAAAGATCTGTGGACCGTAAGACAGCATCACGTAGTCCGGGAAGCGCAGGTTTTCACCGCCGCCATGAATGTCCGGTGCGCGTTCGCGGCCATTGTTATGATACGCCGTCGGTTGTGTCATGGTGCCGGGACCAATGTGCAAGACAAACGGAATGCCTTTGTCTTCCAGTGTCTTCCAGAAGGGATCGAGGTCGGTATGACCGGGAGAGCGATCACCCGCAGGGCCGGTAAAGACCTGAATGGCACCTGCACCAGCGGCCAGTACACGTTCCAGTTCGTCCAGCGCTTTTTCGGTGTTATTCAGCGGAACGTAGGCCACGTAAATCAGTCTTGGGTCTTTGCGGCAGAACTCGGCCATAGCGGCGTTGGCTGCTCGCGCACCCTGATATACCAGCGCTTCATCGTCCAGCTTGGTGAAGGTACCCAGTGAAAAGGTGCCGAAAACCAGTTGTGTCTGAAAACCTATTTTATCCAGAGCGGCAGAGCGTTCTTCCGGATCAAATGCGCCATATGCGACCCAGCCTTTGGGGCCGTCGATCAATTTCTCGGACGCAGTTGCTTCGGCCTCGGCATTGCCTTTGCGTTGTCTGGCGGTTTCAATTTGCTGTCGAATAAAATCGGGTGCCTTTTCATAAAGGCCGTTCAGTTTCTCTGCCCCTTCACCGGATAAGTAAGGTTCCAGCCAGTCCTGCGTCTCCATGACGTGTGCGTCAGCATCATGGACGATTCTGCCTTGTACATAGTTTGTCATGCTATTCATACATCTCTCCTGCTGCGGTTGTGTGGGTGGTGCTGTTATTCGATGGTGCCGTTCGTAAGTGCTGTTGCTTTCGCAACATTGAAAAACTTGTGTATTCAGGGCGTGCGCCGCTGCTTCAGTCCCGATAGCGCTGAAAGTGTCAGATCCATGTAGAGGTCAGCGAGAAACTGTCGATCGCTATGGGTGTTGAGTACATGCGCCTGGATACGCAAGGAGGTAATGCCTGATAACAGAATTCCCATCGCCGAGGTCGCCTCCCGTCGAGAGAGTCCGAATTCGTCACTGGCCAATTCGGCAAACGCTTTCACTGTGCGTCGATCTCTGCGGGACTGCTCGACCTTGAAACCTTCCTCCTGGGTATGAACTTCCTGCGGGCCAAACATCCAGCCGTGGGTGTCGACGGCACCGATGACGGCGCCGACAAAGGCTCTCAGTCGATCTTCAAAACCCGTCGCTTGGTTGACTTGCAAGCTGATGGTGTTGTGCAGCTTGTCGGCCTCGCGGGAGTAGGTGGCATTGACGAGATCCTCGCGATTGGTGAAATGCTTGTACACCAGGGTGCGAGTCACACCTGCGCGTGAAGCGATGGTACCTATAGAGACTTTTTCAGCGCCTTCCTCACGCAGAATCTCCAGGGCCAGGTCAATCAGGTCATTGCGTCGCTCATCGGCGGACATACGATCCTGGGGTGTGGCGGGTTGCGCTTCGGTATTCACTCGGTACTCCTGTGGACCATGCACAGAACTGCTGGAAAATGGCGGGTTGCAGTTCGGTTACATGTTGTAAACTTATTTATGGTTACAGAATGTAAACTTATAAGTTACACTTTGCAACTGTAACTAGGGGTAAATCACTACACTGTTGATTGCGTCATTTAAAATAATATTTAAAGCTCTTATAAATCAGTGAGTTAAAAGTTAGTCATATAAATGGTCACATAACTATTGATATAAATTGTGGGAGTCGCAATGAAAGCCACAGCACAACTGAATAACAATAAAATGCGTTTTATCGACAAACTGTCCTACGGAATTGGCAGTGTCCCCTACGCTTTGAAAGAGGCGACCTTCGGCAATTTTGTGCTGTTTTTTTACACTCAGGTGCTGGGCTTGTCGGGTTCACTTACGGGGCTGGCAATCTTTATTTCTGTGATTTGGGATGCGTTTTCTGACCCAATGGTCGGTGCTTGGTCCGATCGGTTAAAAAGCCGCTGGGGTCGCCGTCATCCGTTGATGTTATTGGGCTCAGTACCGCTGGCCCTGTCATTTCTCATCCTGTTCAGCCCACCGGAAAGCATGTTGGCCAATCAGTGGGCGATGTTTGCCTGGCTGCTGGCGTCGGTGCTGCTCCTCAGAACCTCCCTGACCATCTTTTACATCCCGCAAAATGCCATGGGCGCCGAAATGGTGGATAACTACGCCGAACGCTCCTCTATTGTCAGCTTCCGCACCAACCTGGGCTGGATCGCAGGTGTGGCCATACCGGCTATTTGCCTGACAGTAATCTTTGCCGAGGTGGACGGTCAGGATGGACGCTTTGTCCTCGACAACTACATCACCTATGGCTGGGTCGCGTTTGTACTGGTGTTAATGTCGTGTCTGCTGTGTGTGGTGGGTACGCGACACTACATTCCACGTTTGCAGAAAATTGCCGCTCGAAGTAAAGAGAGCCCGGGTATGTCGGGCATGTTCAGCGATACGCTGGCGACCTTGAAAAACCCCAATTTCAGACGAATCTTTATCCTCGAAATCGCGGTTGGCGGCACACTGGGTATCCTCGGGGCGTTGCAGATGATTACCTGGACTTATTTCTGGGAGTTATCGGTCCAACAGATTGCCCTGTTGGCTCTGTCGTCCTTACTGGCGGTGGCTGTGGCTTTCCCCGGTATGAGCTGGTTGTCCCGCCGTTGGGAAAAGCAGACTCTGTTACGGGTTGCGGTGGCAGGGTTGGTGTTTAACACCCTGTGGCTAGTCCCTGGACGCTTGTTGGGCCTCATTCCGGAAAATGGCACTCAGTGGTTGTTTGCCATGGTGTTTATTAACACGTTGATCACCACCATTCTGACGATTATGCGCACCGTGAATTTGCACTCGATCATGGCGGATATTGCCGATGAGCATGAACTGGCCACAGGTCGCCGACAAGAAGGCGTATTCTTTGCGGCCACGACATTTGCTCTGAAGTTTGTCATGGGGTTCGGTTACATGGTGGCGGGGCCTTTGCTCGACATTGTGGGCCTGAAACCCGGAGTCGATCCGGGGCAGGCCTCTGAGTCCGCGTTATTTGGGATTGGTGTTGTCGTTGGACCAGTGCTGGTGCTCTTGTTACTGATTCCGTGGTGGCTGGCGATGCGTATTGATGTCAGCCGGCAAAAAAGTGACGAGGTGCAGGCGGCCCTGATATTACAGGCGCGCGGTGATTGTTGATCGGGTGAATTGAGATCTGGTGGTAATAACTGAAGGGGTGCTGGAGAGGGGGCTGATGTGTCAGGGGTTGATACCAAACACCGACAAGTTCAGTTCAACCCCCTGACCCAGCCAATAGGCATAGTCTGTGTGGTCTTTAACATCATCACCAGTCAGTCCGTGGACAAAGATGGTCAGACCGTTGCGGTTAGCGTCCAGCCAGGAAATAAAGGCATCAAAGTCTCTGGTGCCAAAAGTGATTTGGCAACTCCAGCAAGGGTGTGGTCCTACCAGCTTTTCATGAAAGCGGCCCACCGGCAGATCAAAGGTTTCTTTGATGGTGTTGCAAAGCGTTCTCGCCTGCTCTGCGGTGCTTGCATCAAAGTACACATGGGCGTGGTAGGCCTTGTGTCGGTTGATGGGCGCGCGGTCATCGAGGGTCATATCAATGTGCCGTTTGTGTTCGTAGAGAGCGTGATTGCATAAAACCATAGATTACAAAGCACAATGACACCAATTGTTGTGCCATCAAAATAGGTTTGTCCTGCAGTAACATCAGCGTTGCCATACTCAGGTTCATCAGTGCGAAGAACAGCCAGCCGATACGATTGTTCTTTGCCATGTAATAACTGCCCAGTAAAAACCCAAGCATTACGCCAATTTCCAGAACCTGAGAAATCGATGTGATACCGCCGTGTTGGCTGACGCTGTAAAGCAATCCGAAAGTCAGCGACGAATAGGTACACAGGGTCACAATGCGGTTGAACAGTTGGTGCGGTTTTTGGTGATCGTGGTAGGTGTTGTACAACCCCAGCAACATGGCTGGGATGCCGCCGGCTTCAATAGAAGCGGCAATCCAGTTTTCGTGACCCGCCAAGACGATGACCCAGGCGGGAACACCGAGAATATAAATGGTCCAGCCCGACAGTTTGAAGTGTTTTTTGGTGGGCTCGTGCCGGCCTTCGGACAGAGCAAAGAGTATCTTGTTGATCAGATAAAAAGATCCGCCCCAGATTTGTAACATCAGATCCATTGGCAGCTCTCTGTCGTAATCATCAAAGAAGTGGAGAAGAGTTAGGCTTTGCTGGCCATCTTTGCAACTTCCCCTTCAATCCAGTTTTTCACATCTTCAGTGACGGCCTTGCTGGTTCTGCCTTCGGTGGGAATGGGGGCGCCGATAGACACCTCAATTACGCCGGGATTCTTTATCCACTTTTTCATCGGCCAGTAGACGCCGGCGTTGTGAGCGACGGGAATCAGTGGTGCGTTGGCGTTAATGGCGATGTCGGCACCGCTGCGAGCGTAGGTGCTGATTTTGCCCACCGGAGTACGGGTGCCTTCTGGAAAAACGAGAACATTGTTGCCCTCGTCCAGACGTTTCTGTCCGTAAATCTTCACTCTTCTCAGAGCGTCTTTTGGGTTGCTGCGATCAATGGCAATAGGACGACACTGTGCCAGCCCCCAGCCGAAGAACGGAATTTTCAGCAATTCTTTTTTTAGAATGATGGAGGTGGGATGAAAAAACCACTGAAAGAAAATGGCTTCCCAGGATGATTGATGCTTGGCCATGATGACAAAGGGTTGGCCTTTGGGCAGGTTTTCTTGTCCCTGAATTTTACAGCTCACACCACACACGGTTTTTAGAGCCCACAGCATGACGACATTGAAAGAGATGAAAAAACGACTGCGGAAACGGTAGGGGGCGAGCGGTAAGAAAATGCCCAAGACACCAAAAAATACGGCGGTCAGGGACATGATGGTATAAAAAACTATGGTGCGGGCAACCTGCATAAATCATCCATAATGTTCGGTAATATAGAGGGCGGCTTGTTGTAAATTATCAAATACCGGCAGTCTTTTTAATGACAGCTTTTCGTCTGTGTTGGTAGCTTCTTCTTGTAATTTTTGTAGGGTTTTCTGACCTTTTCCGGTTTTCACCAGAATGGGGTCGCAGCCTTTGGCAATGCCAGCTTCCAGATCTCTGAGACTATCGCCAATTAACGGGGCTCCGGCGGCACTGACCTCAAACTCTTTTTCAATCAGATCAATCAAGCCGGGCAGCGGTTTGCGGCAGCTGCAGCCGTCGTCCGGGCCGTGGGGGCAATAAAAAATCGCGCTGACTTCTCCGCCCTCGGCGGACACGGCAGTGCGCAGTTTATTGTGCATGGCTTCCAGATCGTCGGTACTGAAATAACCGCGGGCGATGCCGGACTGATTGGTGGCAATCACCACGGTGAAGCCATTGCGGCACAGGTGCGCAATGGCCTCGGCACTGCCGTCGATCAGGATAAACTCGTCTTCGGATTTCACAAACGCGTCGGAGTCACGGTTAATGACGCCGTCGCGATCGAGAATCACCAGCTTGGTTGAGGTGTTGGGCATATCAGTTCTTGCTGGGAGCTAACAGTGAAATATCAGCCACCTGCAGGAACAGTTGACGCAACTGACTCAGCAGCGCGATACGATTGTTGCGCAGCGCCTCGTCGTCGGCCATCACCATCACATTATCGAAGAAGTCATCCACGGGCGCGCGCAGGCTGGCCAGTGCCGCCAGAGTGCCGGTGTAGTCGTTGGCGGCAAACAGCGGCGCCACTTCGTCAGACTTGGCAGCCAGTTGTTCCGCCAGAACTTTCTCGGCGGATTCCTGCAACAGTTCGGTGTTCACCGCGGCATCGGTTTGAGCTTCGGACTTGGCCAGAATGTTCGATACCCGCTTGTTGGCCGCAGCCAGAGCTTCGGCTTCCGGCAGAGCGCGGAAAGCGTTAACCGCCAGCACGCGATTGTGAATATCCAGTGGCTCGGACAATTGCTTGGCCTGCACCGCGTGGAAAACCTCGGCGGCAATTTTGTCTTCTTCGTACCAGGCGCGGAAGCGTTCCACCATATAAGAGAAGGTGGCGGCTACCGTGTCATCGGCGTCTTTGATGTTGCTGCCGTGTTGTTCGGCGGCGGCACCCAACAGCGCTTTCAGGTCCAGCGGCAGTTGTTTTTCCACCAGCAGGCGCAACACACCCAGACTGGCGCGGCGCAGAGCAAACGGATCTTTGGAGCCGGTGGGTTTCTGGCCAATGCCGAAAATTCCGCTCAGGGTATCGATACGGTCGGCCAGAGCAACGATGGTACCGGTCTCTGTTTCCGGCAGGGCATCGCCGGCAAACTTGGGCTGGTAGTGTTCTTTCAGAGCTTTGGCCACGTCTTCGTCGAGACCTTCGTGAACGGCGTAGTAGTAGCCGGCCAGGCCTTGCATCTTGTCGAACTCACCCACCATGTCGGAGACCAGATCTGACTTGCACAGTTCGGCAGCTTGGGCGGCCTTGTCGGCGTCAGCGCCCAGTTGGTTGGCGATGTTAGCGGCCAGCCCTTTGATGCGCTCGGTCTTGTCGAAGATGGAACCCAGCTGTGCCTGGAAGACAATAGGTTTCAGACGATTGCGGAACTCACCCAGAGAGACTTTTTTGTCGGTTTCAAAGAAGAAAGCGGCATCGGACAGTCGCGGGCGAATCACTCGCTCGTTACCGTCAATGACTTGCGCCGGGTCTTTACTCTCAATGTTAGAGACGGTGATAAAGTACGGCAGCAACTGCCCGTCGTTATCCACCACCGGGAAGTATTTCTGGTGCTCTTTCATGGAGTAGATCAGGGCTTCTGCAGGCACTTCGAGAAAACGCTCTTCAAAGCGTCCAGTCAGAGCTACAGGCCATTCAACCAGGCCGGTGACTTCATCCAGCAGATCCTGATCGATCACGGCAACGCCGTTGATGTTTGCCGCTTCGGCTTCCACCTGCTGACGGATCAGTTGCTGGCGCTGCTCGTAGTCCACCATCACGTAGGCAATGGACGGCAGCTTTTTCAGGTAATCGCTGGCGTTGTCCACCTGCAGATCCTGATTGTAGTGGAAGCGGTGACCGCGGGTTTCACGGGCGGCGTGCAGGCCCAGAATATTGGCTTCCACCACGTCGTCGCCGAACAGCATGATCAGCCAATGTACCGGGCGTACGAACTCCGTGCGGCTGGCACCCCAGCGCATGCGCTTGGCGATGGGCAGGGCGTTGAGTGAGTTTTCCACAATGGCTGGCAGCAACTCGGCGGTGGCTTCACCACCGGCCTGAGAGCGGTAAACCAGTTTCTCGACCTTGCCGTCGTTTTCGCTGGCCAGCGCGCTGACCTCGATGCCGTTTTTGCTGGCAAAGGCTTCCGCCGCTTTGGTGGGGTTGCCGTCGGCGTCGAAAGCGATCTTGGCCGGAGGGCCCCAGACCACCACGTCTTTTACCGGTGTTTGTTCTTCCAGATTGCGCACCACCACGGCCAGACGGCGGGGTGCAGCGTATGGTTCAACGGCGTCAAAGGCCAGATCCTGCTGTTTCAGTCCAGCGGCAATGCCGTTGCTGAAGGCCAGCATCAATTTTTTCAGCGCGGTTGGGGGCAGTTCTTCGGTGCCCAGTTCGACCAGAAAATCCTTAGCCATGATTACTGTTCACCTCCATCAGTCTTTTCTGCAGCGTCTGCCGCCAGTTGCATCACTTGTTGTCTCAGGTTGTCTTCCGCCAGCGGGAAGCCCATTTTCAGGCGCGCATCGAAATAGGCCTGAGCCACGGCGCGAGCCAGGGTGCGCACGCGCAGAATGTAGCGTTGACGCTCGGTTACGGAAATGGCGTGGCGGGCGTCCAGCAGGTTAAAGGCGTGGGAGGCCTTCATCACCATTTCGTAGGCGGGCAGCGGCAGGTTTTTCTCGATCAGGCGCTGGCTGTCGCGCTCGCAGTTGTCGAAGGTCTGGAACAGGAAGTCCACATCGGCTTCTTCAAAGTTGAAGTGGGACATCTCGATTTCGTTCTGCAGGAACACATCACCGTAGGTGACCTTGTTGCCGTCCGGACCGACGGTCCACACCAGATCGTAAATGGAATCGACGCCTTGCAAGTACATGGCAATACGCTCAAGCCCGTAGGTGATCTCGCCGGTGACCGGGTAGCACTCCAGGCCGCCCACTTGCTGGAAGTAGGTAAACTGAGTCACTTCCATACCGTTGAGCCACACTTCCCAACCCAGACCCCAGGCACCCAGTGTTGGGGATTCCCAGTTGTCTTCCACAAAGCGGATGTCGTGGATCAGCGTATCGAGGCCCAGTTCCTTCAGGGAGCCCAGATACAGATCCTGAATATTGTCCGGAGAAGGCTTCAGTACTACCTGATACTGGTAGTAGTGCTGCAAACGGTTGGGGTTTTCGCCATAGCGACCGTCGGTGGGACGGCGGCAGGGTTGCACGTAAGCGGCGTTCCAGGTCTCGGGACCGATGGCTCGCAAGAACGTGGCCGGATGGAAGGTGCCCGCGCCCACTTCCATGTCCAGTGGTTGCAAAACGACGCAGCCCTGACGGGCCCAGTATTGTTGAAGTGCGAGAATCAGTCCTTGAAACGTACTGACATCGGGCTTGTTGGTCTCAGACACGGCTGTCTGTCCCTCCGGCTTTGGTGAATTTCGGTAAATAATCGACAAATGAGCGAAAATAGGGGCGAGATTATAGCCCTAGCGGCAGGCTGCACCAAGGAATGCGTCCAATTTAACCGATTGGCTGACCAGACAGAGCCATGTGACACGCTTACGGGGGAAGATCTGTCTTGTTCAGTGGCAGTTCCATGTTGTTCGGGGATAAGTCATTGGGTAAGCTTCCGCCTCCCGTTGATTGGCTTTGGGCTTTCTATGTCTGATTCACCCGCGTCTGATTCATCTTCACCCCCCGGCTTTAAGGAACGAGCGATCGTCGCCTTTGTGAAAGTCTGTGCCTGTCTGCCTCTGTGGTTGAGCCGGAGCCTGGGGACCGGGGCGGGTTGGATATCGTATGGTTGTCGTAACAGCCTCTATCGGGTGACCCGGGAAAATCTGGAGTTGTGTTTTCCTGCGATGGACGAGGCTGAGCGCAACCGGCTGATTCGCGCCAGTCTGATCGAAACCGGCAAGTTGATGTTTGAGACCGGGGCGGTCTGGGTGAGAGACCTCAGCTGGACGGCAAGCAAGATACAGACAGTACACGATCGCTCCATTCTCGATGACGCCCTGGCGCAGGGTAAGGGTGTGGTGCTGTTGGCACCGCATCTGGGGAATTGGGAGGTGCTGGGTCTGTATCTGTCAGAAGTGCCCGGTGCCATGTTTATGTATCAGCCACCGGAGATCGCAGAGCTGGAGCGCATCATCCGCGAGGGGCGTGAGAAGGCCGGAGCCACGCTGGCGCCCACCAATCGTCGGGGGGTGTTGGCTATTTTGAAGGCGATGAAACAGGGGGGATTCACCGGTATCTTGCCTGATCAGGTGCCCGATGCGGCGGGCGGAGAGTTTGCCCCCTTCTTCGGGGTGCCGGCGTTAACCATGACGCTGGTCAACAGTCTCCGCGAGCGCTCGGGCTGTACCGTGATTGCCGCCTATGCCGAGCGGGTTCGCGGCGGGTTCGAAATTCACTTTAAATCTGCCGATGACGGTGTTTACTCTGAGGATACGGTGGCGGCTCTGACCGGTTTGAACAAAACCGTTGAGAACTGCGTGAATGACATCCCCGCGCAGTACCAGTGGGAGTACAAACGTTTCCGCAAGCAGCCGCAAGGCATGCCCAAACCCTACAAAAAGAAGAAATAAGAGATTGAAGTAAGCAATTAAAGAAGAGCTTGGCGTCTCCAGAACATTAGCGTCTCCAGAACATGGGACTGAACAGGACCAGTAAGGTAAACACTTCCAGCCGTCCCAGTAGCATGGCAAAACACAGCACCCACTTGGCGGTTGCGTTCATATCGCCATAGTGGGTGGCCACCTCTCCCAGCCCGGGCCCCAGATTGTTGATGCAGGCACCCACGGCGAAAAATGCGGTAACCACATCCAGGCCGGTGCCAATCAAAATCAGGAACATCAAAAAGTAG